>NZ_CAWUDP010000060.1:0-69380 GCF_963920835.1 Scytonema sp. PCC 10023 | reverse complement strand
ACGCAGGAGAACCTGGAATCAGCGGTCGTACTATCTCCTTAACAGGTGCAGGACCAGACGGTCAATTTGGCACACCCGACGACATTACCCGCACCGCCACCACCGATAACAACGGCAGATACAGCATCCCCAATTTGCCCGCTGGAAGCTACAGAGTGACGGTCACAAACCCACCAGATGGCTTGTCTCCCACTCAAACTCCGCCCGCTACCATTACCCTAGCAGCAGGTCAAAATTTAGACACGGCTGATTTTGGCTTCGCGCAGCCCGGTACAATTGGTGATACAGTCTACACCGACACCAACGGCAACGGCGTCCAAGACGCAGGAGAACCTGGAATCAGCGGTCGTACTATCTCCTTAACAGGTGCAGGACCGGACGGTCAATTTGGCACAGCCGACGACATTACCCGCACTGCTACCACAGATAACAACGGCAGATACAGCATCCCCAATCTGCCCCCTGGAAGCTACAGAGTCGCCGTCACTAACCCACCGGATGGCTTGTCCCCCAGCCAAATTCCACCCGCTACTATTACCCTAGCAGCAGGTCAGAATTTAAACACGGCTGATTTTGGCTTTACACAGCAACAACTTGGCAGAATTGGCGATACAGTTTTCAACGACAGAAATGGTAACAACACTCAAGACGAAGGGGACACTGGCATTCCTAACATCACCATCACTTTGACGGGTGCAGGACCGGATGGTCAATTTGGCACACCAGATGACATTACCCGCACCGCTACTACCGATAACAACGGTAGATACAGCATACCTAATCTACCTGCAGGCAGCTATAGAGTCGTCGTCTCCAATCCTCCACCTGGCTCCACTCCCTCCTTGACTCCGCCTAGTACGATCACCTTATCACCGGGTCAGAATATCGACACGGCTGACTTTGGTTTGAGACTTTCCCCTTTAGGAGCAGCGGGAACGAATTTGCTGTTGGTGAAGCGAATTACCAACGTGTTGAGAAATGGTCAGCCCATCCCAGGCGCTAACTTCACCACCTTTGATGATGGTCCTGGGAATGATGACAATCAAATCAACCAGTCACAGCCTGTTCGTGGTGTTCTCGACCTACAGACCCCTGTGCAAAGCGGCGATGAAGTGGAGTACACAATCTATTTCCTTGCTCAAGGAGTGAACAATGTCAGGTTCTGCGACTTAATTCCAGATGGTACAAGTTATAACAACAACGGTATTTCCGTGTCTGGGGCTGGTAACGGTGCAGATCAAGGAACATTTTTATCACCTTTGGCACCTTTGCCTGCAGGTAATACCTGCCAAAGCCAAACAAATAATAAAGGTGCGGTGATTGTCAATTTGGGTACTTTTAATACGAGCAGCGGAAACCCCGCTTTTGTTCGCTTCCGTGTGAGAGTCGATTAAAGCGTTTTGTTTGTTGGGGAGGTGGGAGAATCAATTCAAAATTCGCATTTAGGAGAAATTCAAAATTTAGAATTTCACCCCATCACCCCATCAGCGTCCACGAGTAACCCAACTTCATATAACGAGTTTCCTGCTTCTGAGCATACAAAAAAATTGAAAGTCAATTAGGTATTATTATTATCTTTGTTTTCGCCTGAATCCTTACGAACTACTTTATTTAATTGCAATGCAAAAAACTCAGTTCATCAGTTCAGTGCTCACCAGTGCCTTAGTATTGTCCTCCTTATTCTCCTTTGGAGGGAAAATTGCTCAAGCACAACGGGCACAGCGTCCTGTCTCGCTGCTAAATAGTAAATGTGTAAACAGCGGACTTGGCACTGTTCGTCAGGAGAACCTTGATGTTTCTATAGGTAGAGCAGTTTATACTAGCAGGTTTTACCTTGGACCAGGTAACCGTTCTGCTTCTCTAACTTGTAACATCAAGCCAGAAAAGAGCTCTAAACCCCCGTTTCAAACCCTCAATCTGGGCTTTGGAATACGTGACAATGATACAAAAAGTCCAGGGGTTGAAGTGAAGGTTTACTTAGATGGGAACCAAGCTGAAACCCGTACTGTTGCCCCTGGACAGCAAACTTCATTAGCATTTGATGTTAGCAATGCCAGCAACGTTGCTATCGAGGCTGTTTGTACTAGTCAAAGCCAATATTGTGACCGAGTTTACTTCTTCACCGCTGCTTTAGAGCGGCAGAGTGTCCCCGCACAACCGAAAAAATAGCTCGACAACCTTTAGTATGGAATCGTATAGAGAGATTGACTGCTAATTGTTAAATCTTAGTTGTTAGTTGTTAGCTTTTTACTAATAGCTAACAACTAATACCAATTCTGTATGAAGGCGCGCCTTTTAACAATTCAAAATTCGCGATATTCTTAATTCAAAATGAAAGACAGTTACATAGGGGGATTTAAACCCCCTATGTAACTGAGGAGCCAGTGTCGTGGTGAGGCAGCACTGCGGGAGGTGAGACCAGCGCTGCAGGAGGGTCTCCCTCCGTAGGCGACTGGCGAACCCGAAGGGGTTTCCCTCGTGCCGGTTCTGCCTTCATGGTTTCCCTACTTGAGACATCTGGCGTACTACCTATAGACGTAGGGGTCTTAGACCCTTTAATTTACGATAAAATCTCCCTGTAGTCTCCCCAAGAATCGGGGAGAGGAGAGTGCCGGGGGGTTCTAGTGTTGAGTGCAATACATCAAGAAATAAGAACCACTCATGGGACACAGATAAATAATTACTTCATCCAAACAAGAAGCGCTATATTAGCAACAACCCAACGTTGATTGATAGCTTTTATTACAGTTTGTTTTCTAGTTCTAGAATTTCCTCTTCAAAAATATCGGTATAATCATAACTATTTGTAGTGTCATGTTGATTATCCAAACTGGAATTTGGATGTTCCACTTTGGGTTTCTTGTAATTTTGAAAATTCCCTAATTCAGGAAGCTGTTGTTTTGCTAAATTATCAGCAGCTTGTTGAAATAATGGCTCTACTTTCTTTCGCCAGTACTGAATATTGGGTAATTTTTCTGGATGGTCTTTATAAGCCAATACTTTATCCCATTGTCCCTCAGCAAATGCTGTGTCGAGGTCTTTAAATAAAGCTTCTGCTTTAGTCCAATCTTGCTGCCAGTGAGATATCATCTCTGTTGTCTCTTTGACAGCAGCAGGATTTGAAGTTATTGTTTTTAACAGCGCGATCGCACCTTGTAAATCTCCTGATTCGTACTTATTCTTGGCTTTTTCCACAACCTGGGAACCGTTGTCATCAGAAGCTAAAGGTTTTGATTGTCCTGATTGTTCTGACTCTTGTGACGATGAAATTGGTACATCAACTACAGGTTTTGTTTTTGGCTTAGGATCTGGGCGATCGGCAATCAAGTTATTATCATCTAATGTTTTGATTGCAATGCCCTTGTCTCGTAGGCAAGAAACCCATTCTTCGTTATTTTTGATAACTTCTGAGTTTGCCCAAGCCTTCTGTGTCGGATCAAGTTTAATCTGCACCCAACCGCGTTTTGTCCGCATACCTGTCACCTCAAATTTAGTATTTTTAGTAACAGTTTCTACAATAGAATCATCGTTAATAGGACTTGGCTCAGAACGGATATTAGAATTTTCCTTGACAATAGCTAAACAGTTTTGTGCTAATATCGCGTCACTATGTGAGTTCGCGTTATTAATAGCAAAATCGGAAGCCAAACCTTGAACGTTCTTGACCACAGTTGGGGTAACAACTGCAGCGCCACCAACCAAAACCGCCAGGATTAATAGCTGTAATAAGTCAGGTCCACTAGAACCTTTGGGCGTGGATTTAGGAGTTACTGCTGCTACTGGTTGGGCGACAAGATTTGCCGGAGCAACTGCGAGCGTTTTTTGTCGAGACTGTGGAGATAAGGCAGAAGATGAGGACTTGATGATTTGGTAGCTGGGAGTGTTTGAGTACTCTTCGGGTCTATACCTTGAGGAAAGGGGCTGCAATGCTTGCAGTGCTTCTGATGCACTCTGGAAGCGATCCTTGAAATGATAACGCACCATCTTGCTTAAGACGGCTTCCAAGGCGTTGCTTACAGGTACGAGATGTTGCCAAAGGATTTCCCCAGTGTGAGGATCTTCTTGCAAATCCATTGGCGCGACTCCCGTCAGCGCTTCAATGGCAATAATGCCAAGAGCATACATATCACTGTTTGGGCGGGGTTTGCCTTGACCTTGTTCCGTAGGCATATAGCCAGGAGTGCCAATAGCTACAGTCGCAGAGTGATGACCCGCAGCCGTAAACATTTGTGTTCGCGAAGCGTATCCAGTAGGCACTCGCAATTGTTTAACAGCTCCAAAGTCTACAAGAACGAGTTTGTTATCCGAGGCGCGACGGATTATGTTATCCGGCTTGATGTCGCGGTGAATCACACCCTGTCCGTGGACAAATTTCAGAATGTCTAAAACTTCCAGCAGCAAACCAGTCAGTTGGCTTTCATTCCAGCGCTGATTGGCATGCAGTTCCTCACTTAGGGGATGCCCTTCAATAAATTCTTGTACTAAATAAAATTCTTGGTTTTCGTCAAAGTAAGCTAGAAGCCGAGGAATCTGGTTATGGTTGCCCAGTTTTTCTAGAGTTTCCGCTTCAATTTGGAACAAACGCTTAGCAGTGTCAAACATTTTTGCCTCGGAATTAGCAGGCTTAAGGTGCTTGACAACGCAAATGGGATTACCCGGTCGTTTGGTATCTTCGGCAATGTAGGTTTCCCCAAATCCTCCTGTAGCAAGGACTCTAATAACTTTGTAACGATGATCCAGTAATTTGCCTATCATATTCACTCCCCAGCGATAACACCCAACTTTAAAGAGGGTAATAAATATCTCCAAATTTTTCTCAATGAAATCCGCTATCTTGAGAAAAGATTTGGATGTAAAACGTAGTTTTTTAATAAATACACATTGTTAATTTTTCTTTCAATAGCCCTTGTTAATTCCAATGCCACCTAAAATTAGCAATTCAGTAGCATGGCAGCAGGCAGAACTGCTCATGCAACCTGCTTTCATTCGCGTTGTCGATAATATTCGCAAGTTGCTTGATGTATCTACCTGGACGGGGACTTATCAAGATGTCCTGATTTGGCCTACTGGCACTACTGATGAAACCAAAGCGATCGTGACCAAGCTCCTGCAAGACCTGGAAGCCGTAACACCGGAGCAAGCTTTGGAAATCAGAGAAACACTCTCGCGTCTGCCAATGCCCCATCCAGGATACCATTTATGTCTACAGCGTCAAGAGCAACAAATCAGTATAGATTTATGGGAATTGTGTTATCAAGTGTGTTTTCGTGAATACATACCGGGGAATGAAACAGTTAACATTGATACGAGTTTAATCGATGAAAACGGCGAGGTGGACTGGCAACGCTTAGAGGTTAAGACAAAGGAGTTAGTTGAACAAGTGTTTGCAAATTTACCAGAGTAAATTCACCAAAACAGTCCTGAGTACTAAATGCAAATTATTTAGGATTTAGCACTCAGGACTTTCATTGCCAGTGATCAACAAAGACGGTAAAAAGTGCCGTGAGGTTTCCGACTTGATGCTGTACATCAAAAGGTCGCAGAATGGCATTCTGGGGCTAGATGAACAAAGCCTGCAGAATAGAATTCTCGGGCTATACAAACAAAGCTGTGATTAGCAGGCTAACAGAAGAGGTGAAAAAGGCGATCGCTTTTGCAGCTAGTATGGGGTGGCAAGTTACCTAGCCGCCTACCTGACTACCTGTACTGGCTTCCAAGTATCTAAACATGCTCGAATAGCTGTCAATTCACGTAGATATTCATTCAGCGTTGCTTTTTGAGAGCCAAGCATTGCAAGAATCTGAGGAGCCTCTTCTTCCTTCGTTTCCCGTTCTTTGAGCAAGTGGTCAAACAAAGATTGAAACCTGTTGATATAGTCGTTTATTTGCTTTTCAGCACTACTAAAATCCGCTTTAAGCTGCTTTTCAATGACTCGCTGTAGAAGCTCTCGGCTTCCAGATGCTTGATTATCTATTTTTAGTTTGATTGCTTGTGCTGTTTCGCGCAAGTCAACTTCGTAGAAGGAATGCTTTTCTTCTACTTGGATGTCAACTTCATATGGGACTGATTCTATGTAAAATTCAACAGGCTTGCATAAGCTATCACCTAGTCGCATTCTTAGTTCTGGGCGATTTTCATTTTCTTTTTTATACCTCATATACACTTCAACTTGATATTGGATTTGGGCATCAATGCCTTCAAACTCAAAACTGGGAAACTGAATAGGAGTAATGTTTAGTTCAACTTGCAAAGCTTCTCCTAGATAACTAGATAGTTCATTAGATACATCTTGAATTTGTTCTTGGATTTCTTGTACCAATTGCTGTCGAATCCGTGTACCCTCTCTAACAAGTTCATCTTGTGTATCTAACCACCAACTCTGGATGTGAGGAGTACAAAATTCGTTAATAGTGCGTTCAATTTCTTGAGCCTCTTCTTCGGCATCAACCCTAATTTTATATGGATCAGAACTTTTATATTGAGAATACTCAGGACTCTCATAGTGTTTTGGAATAACTCTCCCAACAGCTTCCACTAGAGGACGTTGCACCTTGAAGGAAATTGAAAAGCCACCTAGTAGAGGAACAGCATTAGGTAAGGTGAGAGCTAGACTCATGTTATTACTGAGAATTTCTTGGCTTGCCTGTGGTTCAGCCTTCTGATAAACTTCGGAGTTTGCAGACTTAGTAACTCTAGAATCGGCAATTTCGTCAATTTCATTTTGTATCTTGGATTTAGTACCTTCAGCAAAGGCGCTGATTCCTTGGCTAAATCTGCTGATTAACTCCTGTTCTCGTTTATTTACAGATTCTTTGACAGCCTCAACCTTTTTTCTAGCAGACTCAGACCGCCTACGATACTCTTCAACTATGTGTTTGAGTTGTTCAAGTTTGGTATTCCAGCCAGTCATCTGTCCATTCAGTGAATTCTCAATTTCCCTTGCTGCCTTATTAAGTATTAATAAAACCTCACTCAAAAGATTCCAACCTGCATTCTGTGTGATGGTTTGAATCACTGTTTCTTGAATAGTAGGAATACCACTATCTTCTAAAGCTTGGGGTGCAATCTTACGCGGCGCAGGTATAATCTGGTTGCCTTCCTCATCTTCAATGGCGTATTTGGCGCTGAAAAACTTTTTAAAGTCCTTTAGCTGACTTTGACTTGCCTTATCTTGAGCGATAAGTTTTGCCAAAAGTCCTTGTCTAGAACTGGCAGGGTAGATAAGTGGATTTGGAAATCCAAAGCTAGCTAACTCCCGTTTCAAATCCTCTATGACATCAGCAATATCTCGGTCTTTTTCAGTCTTCTGATCGACTTTGTTAAGGATGAAGTAAATCTTGCCTGTGTTCTGGGCTAAAATTTCTTGGCGATTCTCCACTACATCCTTAAACAAATGTGAAACAGCATTGTCTTTGTAGGAAGCGTAATTTAAAACGAACAAAATCGTATTGCAGGTTCGCAGTGCTTCTAGTGCAGTTTGCTTGAGTGCTACTGTGTTGAAGTTGGCATCCCACTCATTTGGACCAGGAGTATCAACTAAAGTGAAACCAGATAAGGATGAGAGTTCGCTAATAGCTTCAATGGGATGCTCTATCTCAAAACGTGTGGTATTGTCAGGATTATGTTTCTCCCGAATCTCGCGAGTACGTACCAGAAATTTCTGCTGAATCTCTCCAGCGTCACCCTCAGCAATAACAATAGGTCGTCTTTGTCCCTCTCGGTATTCTAAAAGTCTGGGAACTTGCCCAGCTTCAATATGTCGGACATCTGTACGGCAGACTGTACACGCTGCTGTTTCACTAGCCAAAACATCAGCACCAATTACGGCATTCAAAAAGGTACTCTTACCTGCCTTCATTGCCGCAATCACAGCAACCTGATACTTCTGCTCTTTTAATGCGTGTAGGGCTTTGTTGATGTCATCCTCAACACTCTGCAAACCTTTGGTACTGTCTCCTTCACTAAAGCGACCTTGACGAATTTCCTCGAGGTATTGTAATAGCCGTGTACCAGTGCTGTAGATACTTTCATGTGCTGCTTGGAACTGTTCAAAGGACATAATTATCAGACGTTTGATAAAAAGAGTAACCAAAACACGTACAGTTGAATTGAACAAAGAAAAGATTCTTCTCAGTGGAATCGCTGCGGAAAAAAGGCGATCGCACTTTACCAGACACTACGTCAGGTTATCTTTATAGAAAATGCAAGGTTCTAAAGTCCACACAAATCACCTTTTAGCTTTAAGTAAAAAGTCATTTATATGAACAAGCCTAAAGAAGAACTCGAACTACATTTGCAACCCCACCCAGCAGAAAGAGTATCGATAAGGATACCGACAGACACATTGGAATCGCTAAAAAAAGTAGCTAATAGTAAAGATATCTCACCTGAAGCCTTACTCAACTTTTATATCGGGCAGGGTTTGCGCCAAAACTTAGCTAAATTATTCTCTAAACGGTTGCTTGAATCAACGGCGCAACTGTTAGCATGACACATTCAATCGGAAGAAGAAGTTTTAAAATTTATTCAAGAAATTCAAGCGGAAACAAATCGTTAGGTTAAGAACCAGCAACTTTTCTACCCCAACCCACAAACGCATTGAACCCGCAAAGCCATATTTGCTAAGATTTTCAATGCCCATAACCTAGCGGCACCTAAAGATTTCACCATGCCTACATCTGCCATTGACACCAACGACGCAGCGGCGATCCAAGCAGCACAAAACTCTGTTGCAGTATACGATCGCTCCCACTGGGGACGCATCAAAGTTTCGGATGGCGATCGCCTCCGTTTTTTGCACAACCAAAGCACCAACGATTTCCAAAGCCTCAAACCAAGACAAGGCTGTGATACAGTTTTTGTGAATTCTACCGCCCGCACTCTTGATTTGGTAACAGCATACATCCTGGAAGATGCTGTACTGTTGCTGGCTTCGCCTAACCGCCGCGAGTTTTTGATGCAATGGCTGGATCGTTACATCTTCTTTGCTGACAAGGTGCAATTGACCGATATCACTGACGAAACTGCCACCTTAACCCTCATTGGGCCAGAAAGTGATGCTGTCGTAAAAAAGCTAGGGGCTGAAGCAATTATCGGTCAACCTTATGGCAATCACATCTCCATCCCCCCTGCTGGCGGGGGGGACACAGGGGGGGTTCCTGCTGGCGGGGGGGACACAGGGGGGGTTCCCGCTAGCGGGGGGGACACAGGGGAGATTCTTGTCGCCGTGGGAAGTGGCTTAGCTTACCCTGGATACACCCTGATTTTGCCTGCTGCTGATAAAGAACAACTTTGGAGCAAAATTGTTGAAGCTGGGGCGGTACCGATAGGCGATCGCACTTGGGAAACGTTGCGAATATTACAGGGACGCCCGACTCCAGACCAGGAACTTACCGAGGATTACAATCCTTTGGAAGTGGGTTTGTGGCAAACTATTTCCTTTAATAAAGGTTGCTATATTGGACAAGAAACCATCGCCCGTTTAAACACTTACAAAGGTGTAAAGCAGCACCTTTGGGGCATTCATTTAAATGCTCCAGCCGAACCGGGAAGTCCAATTACCATCGGAGATGAAAAAGTTGGCAAACTGACCAGTTACACAAAAACCCTTGATGGTCACTTTGGGCTTGGCTACATCCGCAGCAAGGCTGGTGGTGTAGGTTTGAAAGTTTATGTAGGAGAAGTTGAAGGCGAAGTCACAGAAATCCCGTTTGTTTCTCAGGATTACCCACAGTTGTGATCAGTGGTTTTATCCAATAAAAGGTGTTTCTTCTTGATCGCATCCCACACCCTGACAAAAGTCATCTATCCAATTAGCCAAATGACTCGTACTAGCAGGTGGTGGATTCACTTGGTTATGAGCATTTTTTTGTGGAGTGGTCACAAGCCTACCTTTTCTTTCCACTTGTGTAGCAAAGGGAACAGATGAGACAGGTTTGCTATCCACCTTGCTAGCAATGAACGCAGCCAATCCCATACGTTGTCTTTTACTTTCCCCATCAGAAGTATCAACTGCAAGCAATGATCTGGGTTTGTTTTTCCTGTCCCGCCGTGTAGCATGGCTAACAGATGCCACGGATTGACTTTTGCTTTCCACCTTGTTATGAAAAAATGCAGCCAAAGGCATGGACTGACTTTTGCTTTCCGGCGTTGTTGTAGTTGTAGTTATTAAACCAAGAGAGTTACTTTTGCTTTCCACCTGAGTGCTAGCAACTGCAACAGATTCTACAGATTTACCGTTGTTTTCCACTTCAGTGACAATTGCACTAAAAGTCGAAGGTTGACTCTCGGTTTGCGTTTGCGGAGGAACTTCGCTAGTCAGTGCAACAGATGATACTTGGCTTTTGAGGTCATGTGGAAACAACGCCAAAGCTAACCCCCCAACCCCCTTCCCTAAGAGGGAATGGGGAGAATTTAAAGCCTCTCTCCTTGCAGGAGAGAGGTTTGGAGAGAGGTTCTCCACCCGTGAATTTTCCACTTCTGTGTCAACTACACTGGGCGTTAAAGGTTGATACTCAGGCAACGTCTGGTGCCAAGACTCATTCTTAACCTCGTTTTCAACCAGAGAATGAGCTGATTCTACTAAATCTAAATGCTCCTCAGGATTAAAGTTAAGACCTAAAGCTGCAACAATCTGATCTGGATCGTTGTTCAGTTCCAAAATGAAAGGAAAAATTTCTTCAAGTTGTGGCTCTAAAACAGACACAGTTGCCAAAATAAAACTAGAGCAAGGACGACGCTGACCATCGTAAGTTCCCCAAACTCGCATTTTTTCCAGCCACGAACGGTTGTTGTCATAGTAACTCACCCACTTAAGTTTCAAAGAATGACGTAGCTGCTGAATATTCATCATGAAATGTCCCGCTTCAGTCAAAAAGAGTACAGACCTCTATAATCTATAAACTGTTAATAATGAACCATTACCGTATGGATGAAACCGATAATAAAGCATCTGTGTCACTCTTTAACCACCGCGTAAATGCTGTTCTACCAGTAGAGGTACTTCACTAGGATGAACGCGACTATACCAGACCCTATCTGGTAGTATCAGCACTATAGGTCCATTGCCGCATTGTCCTAAACAGCCGCAACCACTCACAGTCACTTCAGGAAATGGTTGCGCCTCAAAAGCCGCTAGTACCTTTGCTGCACCTTGCTTGCGGCAAGTGCGATTTTGGCACACCCGAACGCACTTAGGAGATTCGGGTGGCGGCGTTGCTGGGGAGTTAGATGATTTCGATGTATTATCCATTTGTCAATTGTTCTTTGTCTTTTGTCATGAGTCATCTGTTCTGTGACTTTTCACGTCATGTGGAAAAACCAACAAAGGAACCTAACCCCCCAGCCCCCTTCCCTTATAGGGAAGGGGGAGAATTTAAAGCCTCTCTCCTTGTAGGAGAGAGGAATGGAAGCGAGGTTTGACCGATTCCGTGAAAAGTAAGATCTGTCCTTTGCTTTTCAACAAAATAGACTTCTTGCAAAAGTCGAAAAAAAAAGAATAATTAACCACAGATGGACAATAAATAAAAGTTTTTCCTCTGTCTTTCCCCTCTTGTAGGGGGGAATGAGGGGGGTGGACACAGATGGAACTCACATTCCGCAATCTTGTCTAATGACTTCATGACAAAAGACTCATGACTAATGCGGTAAAAGACCTTTTGATTCTAGCCATTCGTCGTTGAATATACGTGACTGGTAACGGGAACCGCTATCACATAAAATGGTGACGATGGTGTGTCCTGGTCCCATTTGTTTTGCTAAAGCAACGGCTGCGGCAACATTTATACCTGTGGAACCACCCATGAATAAGCCATCTTTCCGCAGTAACTGATACACGACCCGTATAGCTTCTGTGTCATCAATCTGGATGGCGTCATCAGCAGGTGCGCCTTCCATATTGGCAGTGATGCGAGTGTTGCCGATGCCTTCGGTAATAGAATTGCCTTCGGTCTTGATTTCGCCTGTTTTTACATAGCTGTAAAGCCCGCTGCCCATTGGGTCGGCTACAACGCATTTGATGGCTGGATTTTTCTCTTTTAAGTACATTGCGACGCCTGCAAAGGTGCCACCAGTTCCTGTTGAAGTGACCCAAGCATCAACTTTACCATCTGTCTGTGTCCAAATCTCTGGTCCAGTGGTTTCGTAATGGGCGCGACGGTTTGCTAAGTTATCAAACTGATTTGCCCAAATGGCATTTTCCATCTCGCTAGCAATTCTGCCAGAGAGTTTGACGTAGTTGTTGGGGTCTTTATAAGGTACAGCAGGGACAGGGCGAACTTCTGCGCCTAATGCCCTCAAGGCATCCATCTTTTCTTGAGACTGAGTGTTGGGAATAATAATCAGGCATTTATAGCCTTTGGCGTTGCAAATATGTGCCAGCCCAATACCAGTATTCCCGGCTGTTCCTTCTACGACAGTACCACCAGGTTTAAGTAAGCCTTTTTCTTCGGCATCTTGGATAATGTAAAGTGCTGCCCGATCTTTGACGGAACCACCAGGGTTGAGAAATTCTGCTTTAGCAAGGATTTCGCATCCAGTTTCTTCACTAAAGCTGTTTAAACGAATCAGTGGTGTATGACCTACGCTACCTACAAAGCCGTTTTTGATATCCATGTTAAATTTTACCTATCTTATTCCGATGAGTTTGAGTGAACCTATCTCAAACTTATCGGTAAACGAGACTATGCTTTTGGTCATCAGAGAGTTTCAATGAGACGTAACTTTGACTCCTCATGCATAACACCTAATTGACCCTATACTGATTTTAAAGAACTCTTTGTGAAAGATTAAGCAATTCCCCTGACACAAAGATTTTTCAACGTCACTTAAAATGGTTGTACAGTGCTAAATTTTGAGCCTACAGTGTAGGTGCTATTTATGAGCTTATCGGTAGAAGTTTGCCTTGCCGACGTAAAATGAGAGGACCGCTTGCACAACAAGTTAAAGCCGGGCTGTTGTTAGCGTTGGTGTTGTTATTTATCAATTCGCTAGTATCTTACCGCAATATCCGCAGGCTGATTGAAAATCAGCGTTCGGTCACTCATACCCACGAGGTGTTAACTGAACTCGAACAAACACTTTCAACCTTAAAGGACGCAGAAACTGGACAGCGCGGTTA
The DNA here is from genome assembly GCF_963920835.1 of Scytonema sp. PCC 10023. Classification (NCBI taxonomy): domain Bacteria; kingdom Bacillati; phylum Cyanobacteriota; class Cyanophyceae; order Nostocales; family Scytonemataceae; genus Scytonema; species Scytonema sp. PCC 10023. Next base: position 56,263 of record NZ_CAWUDP010000060.1, on the reverse strand, counting down.
TTTGCTCACTGGCAATGAAAATTATCTGCAACCGTATCAACGGGCGATCGCTCAAATTTCAACTGCAATTGACTCTTTGACAAAACTAACAGCAGATAATCCCAAATACGAACAACCGCTTTATATCTTACAACAGAGAATTACAGCTAAACTAGCGGAACTCGAACTAACCATCAAATTACGTCGCGAACAGGGGTTTGATGCTGCTGTCGCAGTTGTCCGCACGAATCGCGGTAAGCAGCTCATGGATAACATTCGTCAGCAAATTGCTGACATGAAAGCTTTAGAAAACAGTCTTTTGCAGCAACGGGCAAAAGAGTCACGAGCAAGCACTCAGCAAACCCTAGTCACATTTTCTCTCGCTACTGCCGTGAATTTGGCACTGCTAGCTTTAGTTTACTACTTATTTAGGCGTAACCAGCTTCAAAGTCAGCAGGAAAAGGCAACCTTAGAAAACCGAGTCTTTGAACGTACGCAGAAATTGCAAGCAGCCAACGACGACCTCGAAGCCTTTGGTTATACAGTTTCTCACGATTTGCAAGCTCCTTTACGGGCAATGCATGGGTTTGCGGAAGCTTTGCTAGAAGACTACGGCGCTTTACTTGATGAACTTGGTAAAGAGTATACTCGACGTATCATCCTTTCTGCCCTGCGGTTAGAAGATTTAATACAGGACTTACTTGCTTACAGTCACCTCAACCGCAGTGAATTGTCACTAAAAGTAATAGATTTGACACAGCTTCTCTCAGATGTGATCAACGAAATCCAACCTGAGATACAAGAAAAGAAAGCAGAAATTAAAATTCAATCACCGCTCCCACAAGTTATTGGTCATCACTCAACGTTGGTTCAAGTTATCACTAATTTGTTACTAAATGCGATGAAATTTGTGAAAGTCGGTGTACGACCGCAGGTACAGGTGTGTGCCGAAAAACATGACAATTGGGTACGCTTGTGGGTGGCTGATAATGGCATTGGCATTGCCCACGAACACCAACAACGTATTTTTGCCGTTTTTGAACGTTTGCATGGGCAGGAAACTTACCCTGGCACTGGTATAGGATTAGCAATTGTGCGTAAAGGTGTTGAGCGTATGCAGGGACAAGTAGGGCTAGAATCGCAGTTGGGACAGGGAAGCAGGTTTTGGATTGAGTTAAGGAGTCCGGATGACAGCAGCACACACAATATTGCTAGTAGAAGATGATCCTAATGACATTCTGCTTACACAACGTGCTTTTCGCAAAGCGAATCTCACGAATGCTGTATTGCAAACTGTGACTGATGGAGATACTGCTGTTGCCTACCTGAGTGGTGAAGGAGAATATGCAGACCGCGATCGCTATCCCTTACCCGTGGTAGTATTGTTAGATTTAAAACTCCCGCGCCGTTCCGGTCATGAAATCTTAGCATGGCTGCGACAGCAAGCCGAACTCAAGCGGTTACTGGTGGTTATCTTGACTTCCTCTAACCACAGATCTGATATCAATCAGGCTTACGACTTGGGGGCTAATTCCTATCTCCTTAAACCTGTCGGTCTTACCGCTTTGGTAGAGGTAGTACAAGCACTGAATTTATATTGGATTTTACTTAATCAAAAACCAGAAATTCGACAATTTTAAAGCTCTACTGCAAGGAGTCAGAAATCAGAACTCAGGAATCAGAACTCAGGAATCAGAACTAAAAAATACTTACACAACTAGGAATTTTACTTATTCCTAACTGTCCAGTTATTTCTGCGTCGGCTGCACTAGCCTTGTGGGATGAGAAGTAGAAGAAGCGTTGACTACACACAGCCAAACTTGCTCTCCCTCATCTCCCTATCTCCCTCATCTCCCTCACTCCCTCACTCCCTCATCTCCCTATCTCCTCCCCTCCCTTTCCCCGGGACTCCAACCATATGGGGATAGCAATCACCGCAACTAGAATCACCAGCGCCAAGAGTGCAAACTGGCTCACCCAAGCAACCAATTGTTCCAGGGAAACAAGTCTTCCAGCAAAAAAAGCAAGTGTCACCATGACACTCCCCCAGGTAATTGCTCCTACGACATTGTATATGAGGAATTTTCCGAAGGACATTTCAACTATGCCAGCAAGTGGCGCGGAAAAAATTCGCAGCAAAGCAAAAAAGCGCCCAAAAAACACGGCTTTTCCGGCATTTTCACTAAACTGTTCTTTGATACTCAAAAGTCTGGCTTCTGAAATTCTAAACAAGTTACCCAGGCGCACAAGCAAAGACCAACCGCCAATTCTACCAATCCAATAACCGCAGATACCTCCAATAACAGCACCTGCGATCGCATCAGTGAGAACCAGCCAGTAATTTAGCTCTTTGCTACCTGCTAGAAACCCGCCTACTAAGGTAACGGTTTCACCTGGAAGAGGAATGCCTAGATTCTCCAACAATATTCCCAAAAAAATTGCCCAATATCCATATTCATGAGCAACTTTCTGGATGTTTTCTAGTGATATAAACTCAAGAGACATCCAGCACCGCCCTCTTCACAAATTTTTACTTTTACTCTATGTTGACTCTTTTTTGAGCCAAGTGTCAATTGAGTCGTTTGCCAAAGTCCAAAATTCATAGGAAAAAGTCATCGTAACTATTGACTTTTGACTATTTCTTCTCCAATTACCACATCAGTGCGCCTACCGAAACAAAATATATTTTTTTTATAAAAATTTTATGAAATAGTCCTGACATTGTAAATTTTTCGTAAAAGATACGCTTGATACCGAAATTACCCTATGCTTATGCCTATATTGGTGAAAGTTAGGACATATTATACGGCATGGATACTGACATTATTAGTCTTAACCGCATTGCTGCCAGTTCCCAGATAACTGGGTGAAGCAGCATTTTTTATGGTTGAAAGCGAATCAGTATCTGTGTCTGTTTTCTGCATTTTTGTAAAGTGTTTCAATTACTCAGTTAGATTCATGACTATCACACCAAAATGTCAAGTAGTTTTGTTTAAACCCGAAGGACGCATTGATTTAGCGGGTGGTGCAGTTCTGAGCGAAAGGATGGCTGCCGTAGTTCCTGAACGTAATCAACTGTGGGTTATTGACCTAGCAAAAGTTGATTTCATGGATAGTTCTGGGTTGGTTTCCCTTGTCAAAGGCTTGAAGTCGGCGCGTCAAAGTGGTTGCCGCTTGGTTCTTTGCAACGTTCAAGCTCCAGTCAGGTTAGTTTTAGAGCTTACCCAACTAGATTCAGTGTTTGAAATATTCAACGCTTACGAAGACATTTTCACCGTTGTTGAAGAAAGAACCTTAGTCACAGTAGACTGACATCGTATTAGACAACGGGAATGATAGTCAAGTCGAGTATTGGCTTTGCTGTTAAGCAGTACCAATGGCAAGTAAATAAATCTGGCTGTTGGATACCGACGCTAGCCAAAGCTGGTGCAGTTGGAAATGGCCAAAGACGGTCAAAACAAATTTCACTTTTTTGCAATCCAAACTGCACCAGGTATGTGGCTGGTGGTGCCGATAAAGATTGCAAGAGATTGTATGCCATGTGATACAGAGGTTGACGCAAGGCATCTGACAAATGAAAAGGCTGATAATAACTTAAGTCACAGAGCAATAAATTCTGTGGTGACTTTTTTTCATAGAATTCCTCAGCTAGAGCAATGACCTCACCGTAGAGGGGTCCTTTAACAGTGAGTACCACTGGTAACCAAAAGCAACCATCACCAATGGCGACTTGCATCTGCTGTGCCAATTGTTGACGTAACCCAGGAACATCTGCGCAAGCTTTAATGATTGCTTGAAGTGACAGTCCCAAATGCTCAGGCAATGAGAGGGTTAAGGGGCAAAAAAGCATCTCCGGCAATTGGGACAAATTTTGCCCATTTGAGGGTTGAAATCCCAAAATTTCTTCTTTAGATGTTAAATAATTTGCGGCAACTACTTCTACAGAGCTTGCTGGCGTGGCATCTTCAGCAATTCCCTTCTCTATTGCTGATAACATCCTTTTGACGGTGGGAGAGTCTATAATTTCTCTCTCATCTGACTCAACCACAATGAACACTTTAGGCATTTTGTGTGGAAATATTATTTGGGGGGGATGCGACGCGCGGGAAATTCGGCAAATCTATACCACTGTGAGACGAAGTACGAGTTCTTAGCGCTAGACGGTAACTTACACTTTGGAGTTCTGCCTGGAGTTGGCGATTTTCGCGTTGTAGCATTGCTACTTTTTCTCTGACTGGAGTCATGCGCTCCTCAAATTTGCGACGATAGATTTGAGGCAACTCCTGTACAACTTGCTCGAGCATTCGGCTGCGGTCTGTGAGTTCTTGCACTGACTGACGCGATTGATAAATCTCAGCGTCGCGCGCTGAAATTTGCTCTTGGTAAAACGTCACCTGCTGTTCCACAGCTTGCAGTTGTTCTCGTAGTTCTTGCAACTGAGTCAGATGACGCTCAGACACTTCTGGTTGGGACATAAAATTACTGTTGCCCTTAACCAGTCGGAAGAGTTCTTGAGACAGCTGTTGCACGAGTTGATCTCGAAGCTGCAACTCTTGGCGTAGCTTCGAGACTTCTGCGGAGAGAGCTTGGATAGTAGAGGTATCAGTTTGGCTCACAGTGGCTTACAGCTCCGATTAAGAATCTTTTCCTTTGTGATGTACTACTGCGGCAGTCATGCTTTTGTCAATTGACATATCCCTGTCAGTAAAACTAGGGAGATGATTTGCCTGTACGGTGTCTTTGGCGCTCCCTATTCTATCTTATGTTTAACAAAATATTTTATACAGGTTCTATACATTTTTGCGGCTCATGCCTACAACTTAATAAAAGTTAAAGGCAACAGAGCCGCGCCAATCATCAATTCACCAATAGCCTTTAGGCAGCGCTTGATGTTTCCTCAGCTTGTACCTCTTTGACTTCTTGCTTAATCGTCATGTAGCGAATCACTTCCTCGCTCAAACGCATAGCGCGTTCTAAGGGAGCAATGATATTGCCAGGTCCAGTGTAATTTAGCTGTATGTAGATGCCATCTCTTTGCCTATTAATTTCATAAGCCAGACGCCGCTTTCCTCGATTTTGAATCTGGATATTCTCGCCTCCCTGTTCCCGTACCAAGTTCTCGTATTTGGCGATCGCTTGCTCTACCTGTTCATCATTCAGGTCGGGACGGAGGATGTACATTGTTTCGTAAACGATTTGCATTTTGTTTTCTTTCCTTATGGACTACATGGCTGCTGAGGTCAAGAATGCATAGGTATCGTCATTGACTACCCCTACACCAATCAACATCTCAAGCAACAAGGAACTTTGTCAGTTCTTTGAATTATCAATCGGGAAATTCTTGGGCTGAACTTCCTTTGTCTAGTTATCCTACGGTTGGTGGTTCCCAAAAATCTTTTAGTGTTCACAATCCGTTAGGAGTGGCTAGCTACTCTTAAAGTCGTTGTTAGAACTAACTTTAGTCGTCTTTCGGGGTTCCAGGCTTAGGCAGTTTTTCTGCAAAAATTTTTTCAGCAGATTTTAGATATTTTTACCGTTACGATTGTATCACGCTTTTCTAAGTATGCATGCTGACTACGTCTCGGTGAAAAAATATTGTTTTTTGCACTTTCCCGTCAGGTTTTATAATCTTACCAGTTTTTAATTTTAATGCTTAGCCAAATTGCTCATCTAGTATTACATAATAATGACGGTTTGATTGCACAAGAGGATACTCATAAAGGTTATGGCGCAGCGGTATGTGCGAGTTCAAAATCCAAAAGGACAAATTTACTATGGCTTGCTACAGCTTTCTCTCAAGGTGCATGTACTGGATGCTCCACCCTGGCTACAAGGACAACCTACTGATATAATTTTGGAACCAGAAAATTATCAAATTTTGGCTCCCTGCGCTCCTTCAAAAATTGTGGCAGTTGGCAAGAATTATGCAGATCATGCAGCAGAAATGGGAACAGAAGTACCCAGTGAGCCTCTGTTGTTTCTCAAGCCATCTACGTCTATTGTCGCCTCTGGTACAGAAATTGAGTATCCCCCACAGTCACAGCGGGTGGACTACGAAGGAGAATTGGCGCTGATCATTGGCGATCGCACTTTCTTGTGTACCCCTGAGGAGGCTCAAACAAAGATTTGGGGTTACACCATTGCCAATGATGTGACAGCCCGGGATTTACAAAAACGAGATAGTCAATGGACACGAGCTAAGGGTTTTGATACGTTTTGCCCCTTAGGACCGTGGATTGTTCGAGAAGTCAGCCCAGGAGCCAAATTGCAGACTTTTTTGAATGAGGAGGCAACTCCTGTACAATCTGCCTGTATCGACCAGATGGTATTTCCCCCAGATTTTCTTGTCTCCTATATTAGTCAAGTGATGACGCTGCTACCTGGGGACGTGGTTCTGACGGGTACCCCGTTGGGGGTCGGTCCTTTGCACCCAGGCGATCGCGTCCGTGTGGAAATTGAAGGTATTGGTCGCCTAGAAAACACCGTGAGCGCCCGTTAACCACTAGCGCAATTGCATGTAGGCTGCTTCGGAAATGGCAGGAATTTCTGCGTAACGTCCCATCAGCGACTGTATAACAGAAAATACAACTGCTGCGAGCGTGCCCAGAAAAATCGTCGTATATAGAGTTTGAATTGCAAAACCACCAGCTGGAATTATCCCGATAAGTTGAGTTAAGATGCTAAACAAAAAGATGACAATGTCCAAAAGAATTGCCTGCAAGGTATTGAAACGAATAAAGTGACTAATATTTTCTTTCCTAACTACCAAAAGAAATAAAGCAAAGAAAATAATTAGTCCAGCAAAAGGGACGCCAAAGTAAATTGTGATCAATGGCTGAAGGGGTAGAAACAGCAATCCCAGAGGTGGAAACTGTGTGAACAAAAATTCGCCGTATCTAAAAACCTCGACTAAAGGAAGCAAATAAGGTAAACAAGCAAAAATCCGATCAGAAACCGTGGTAGACCCGCGCCAAGCCATCTTGCGTTCTCCTGTAGTTACAATTTAATAGTCACTTGACCCTACAATAACGCAGTTACTTGGTATTGCTGGTAGAACATCAGATTATTCAATATTTGCAACTCGAAAACCCATTAGACACTCATACTGGTCTGGCTGCTGTTCAGCAAGTTTGCGAATAACGTGACCGCAGTACAGTTTACCTTGACGCCACCGGGGTTGACCGCTTCCGTCAGCGAGTAAGCAAGATTGGCATACCTGTTGAGGAGCAAAAATTTGGTCGTCCATGAGAATCACTAGCATCCAATCCCTCCTGTCAATTCTGAATTATTACCTATATATGCCTTGGGGGAGAACGCTGGTCAGGGTAGCAGTGGATGTTGTAGCGGATGGTTTATCTGTCAATCCCAAAAATAACTTATCAGTTATATGCGTCATTTTATCGATTGTCAAATATGTTACATCCTTGTATATCATCCGTTGCTGAACCTTCCATGCTCAATGCAAGAAGAATGCCGCTAACTACAAATCAATTAAAATTGCTATATGGACTTTAATTAGATTGTATGTTGGCTGTTTGGGTTTGTAGTAAAAAGTAATACATAAATTAATTTATGCACCATAGTGGCAAGCAGCTATGGTTCATACAAGATAAGAGGAAAGAGCAAAATTAAATAGCTAAAAACTTTGCTAAACTTACTTATACTTATTTGGTGCAAGTAAGTTTTTATGTGGAAGGTAGGGGAATTTGCAAAACTAATAGGCGTTTCTCCATCTACGTTACGAAGATGGGAAAGCGAAAATCGAGTGATACCGGAAAGAACCCTGGGAAATCAACGGATTTACACGGAAAAGCATCTAGCGTTAGTGAAGAACCTGAAACAAGCAAATGTTCCTGTTAATGCCATTATTTATTGCCGAGTCTCGTCCAGTAGCCAAAAAGAAGACCTGTCTCGCCAAGTCATAGCGATGGAACAATTTTGTTTGTCTCAAGGCGTATCTATAACTGAGGTAATAAGCGAGATAGGCGGTGGACTTAATTTCAAACGACCTAAGTTCTTAAAAATCATTAAGAGCGCCATAGCTGGCGAGATTAGATTCTTGTACGTAGCGCACAAAGACCGTCTATGTCGCTTTGGGTTTGAATTAGTTGAGCAGATTATCCAGTGGAGTGGCGGAGAAATTATAGTTGCTAACGCCGAAACGCTTTCTCCCCAAGAAGAGTTAACAAAAGATTTGCTTTCAATTATCCACTGTTTTTCGTCTCGGTTGTACGGATTGCGTAAATATAAAACAAAAGTAAAGAAAATTGTTGATGGCATAGATCCGTGCGAGGAACCTGGTATACTTAAGTAAGTTTGACAAGGTTTAAAAAACTTTGGCTATGTACGCAATCAAACGAGAGTTAAAACTAAATAACAAAGAAGCCTCTCAAATGCTCGGCATAGCTGGATTTAAGAGAGTTGTTTACAACCTTGGACTAGACTTGTTAATCGCTAGTTGGCAGTTTCCAGGAGTAAAGGCAAGTGACTCTAAGCGAATAGATGCTATCAAGAAAGTGTTCACCCAGGTTACGATGCACAAGCGTGAAAACAGTTGGATGAAAAAGTATCCATCAACTGTTTATCAGTCCGCATTCATTGACTTAAAGAACGCCATTTCTCGCTGGCGAAAAGGATTGGGAGGATTCCCAAAAAAGAAATCAAAAAATATTGGAGACTCCTTCACTGTTTATAAAACAGCAGGGGTGTATCCAGAAAAAGGGAAACCTCCTGTGCCTTTCACTAATCGGGTCACAATTGAGTCTGGGAAACGGATTAAACTACCTGGATTAAAAACATTTAGACTCAAAGAACAAATTGGTTTTATCTGCAGTTCTCAGACTTTTACAGTGTCAAGGTCTGCGGATAAATGGTTTGTTTCTTTTGTTTTGGATGCAGAGAAAATACCCCCAACTATTCATGCTATAGAAAGAGCAGGAGTAGATTTGGGGGTAAAGTGCTTAGCAACTGTTAGTAATGGCAGTAAGTACGATATGCCTATTACCACTTTGAAAGCGAACACAGCGCTTGGTAAGTTACAGTGGCATAATCGTAATAAAGTACTAGGAAACAAAAAACTTCAAGTCCCAGCTTCTAACAAAGCTAAAAAGTACTACGTCAGATTATCTCGTCAACACCTGCGGATTTCTAACATCCGTCAAGACACGACGCAGAAAATGACAACTGACTTAAGCCGCAAAGTATACAACATTAGAATCGAAGATCTTAATGTTTCTGGCTTAATTGCAAATCACAAGCTGGCTGCTGCGGTTAGTAACAACTGTTTTTATGAAATACGCCGTCAGCTTGTCTATAAACAGGCTCACTACGGAACAAAAGTAGAGCTAGTGGATCGCTGGTATCCCAGTTCCAAAACTTGTTCTCGCTGTGGACATATTCAGGACGTAAAGCTTTCTGACCGTGTATTTCATTGCTCTAAATGTGGGCATTGTCAAGACCGTGACGAAAACGCGTCTATCAATCTTAAAAATGCCCCCACGGACAGAGTACGCTCGGCTTGAGCGGAATTTACGCCCGTTGACAAGAAGGAGCCGACTCCCTTGGTTGAAGCGGGAAGAAAACACTAAATCAAGTTTTACTAGGTTTAGATAAGTTTTTCGGAGCAGCGTTATGATTATTAACGCATTTATTGGTCTAGCATCCAATAATTAAGTAAGTCGGTAAATAAATGTCATAAGTCATGAGTTGTTAGTCATTAGTCAACAACTATATGGACTAGTGCGATTCGTTGATAACTGAATCACGGTAATCAGTCCGTACATAAGTTATCCAACCAGCAATGGTTGAACTCCAGACAAGGTGAAGGTGAAAGCCCTTCCCCTCAAGCTCAGAGGTGACTCCTTATCTGCCCACGCCGAGTAGACTCGGAATTCTACAGAGCGAAGCTGGGAACAGGGCGCAACCAGACAACCGTTATGGATTGACACTGGCGCTAACAGGGAGTACCCACGGTGAAACAGAACCTAAAAAAGCAACCTACATAGAGACAGGGCATAACACAAACCCCCTGAATTTGTCAGAGATAATCCCGCCGATGTTTAGTCCACAAGCGGCAGAGAGCAAGGGGTTCTGGCGGTTGAAATGGTTCCACCTAACGGTACAAATAATCTCATCTGGGGAACGAAGAAAAACGAATCAAAGGTCTTGAGGAGGTCGAACCTCAAGTAGGTCAGACGAGCGACGGAAACCCTTTGATTCGGGTAGGACAACCCGTAATTGGGTTGAGGTGTTCAGAATACACGAACCGGAGTCAGAGCATGATTAGGCACAGTATCAAAACTAGTGAATCTTGGAGCAAGTTACCGTGGAAGCAATTTCGCAAGAATCTGTTCCGCCTACAAAAGCGAGTGTATAAAGCAGTTCAAGTTGACGACAAGCCCAAAGCGCGGTCACTACAAAAACTGATTCTGAAATCCACCTCAGCAAGGTTACTGGCGATTAGACAAGTAACTCAGCTAAATGCTGGGAAAAAGACTGCGGGTGTTGATGGCAAAACGTCCCTCAACTATGAAGAACGCTTTGCGCTTGAGGAAAATCTCAAGACCAACTCTCATGATTGGCATCATAACAGATTACGAGAGATACCTATCCCCAAAAAGGATGGCAAAACTCGAATCCTTAAAGTCCCTACCATTGCGGATAGAGCATGGCAATGTCTTGCAAAATATGCACTGGAACCAGCACACGAAGCAACCTTCCACGAAAGGAGTTACGGTTTTAGAACAGGGCGTTCGGCACACGATGCCCAGAAAATCCTATTCCTAAATCTAAGCTCCAGAGTGAACGGAATCAAAAAGCGAGTTATTGAACTCGATATTGAAAAATGCTTCGACAGGATAAATCACACCACCATTATGGATAACCTCATTGCCCCAGCAGGCATGAAGAAAGGTATCTTCCGCTGCCTCAAGGCAGGTACAAATCCTGAGTTTCCTGAACAGGGAACTCCTCAAGGTGGAGTGGTAAGCCCACTTTTAGCTAACATTGCTCTCAATGGGGTTGAAGACATTCACGCGTCAGTCCGCTATGCAGACGATATGGTGATTATCCTAAAACCCAACGACGACGTAGAAGAGATACTTGGAAAAATTAGTCAGTTCCTTGCTGAAAGAGGAATGAATGTCAGCGAACGTAAGACCAAGATAACCGCTACGACAGACGGTTTTGATTTCCTTGGCTGGCACTTCAAAGTGCAAAGCAACGGGAAGTTCCGATGCGTCCCTTCAGTGGACAATTTCAAGACTTTCCGCCAGAAAGTAAAAGCCATCGTCAACAACTCGAACTATGGTTCCAAGATAAAAGCTGAGAAATTAGCCCCCTTGGTGCGAGGTTGGAGGAATTACCACCGCTACTGCAAGATGGATGGGTCAAGGTTCTCACTATGGCACATCAATCACAGGACGTTCACGGTATTCAACAAGGAATCCAAGAATGACCGTTACTCAAGCATAAACCTGCTTGACAAGGCATTCCCAGCGATTCCCTACTCCGAAAACAAACACGTCAACGTCAAAGGCAACAAATCACCCTTCGACGGAGACATCGCCTACTGGAGTGAACGTAACAGTAAGCTCTACGATGGTAAAACCTCTAAAGCCTTAAAACGGCAAAACCATTCATGCGGCCACTGTGGCTTAAAAATGCTAAGTGAAGAAAGAGTACATTTACATCACGTAGATGGAAATCACAGCAACTGGAAGGTTAAAAACCTACTGGCTGTACACGAAAGCTGCCACGATTACAACCACATGAGCAAAAGCGAAAGCGCTCGAACATCGGGAGCCGGATGCGGTGAAAATCGCACGTCCGGATCTAACAGAGAGGGACGGAGCATAATAGCTCCTCTCGACTCTACCTGGACTATAGACCATAGACTTTGGACACTTACCGACTGTTTTACAAATTTCCATAAGGATAGCTGAAGTGACTCTGACTAACTCAGATTTTCTTGCCTCCTCCGACCCTGCTGTGGCGGAGTTAATCAATCAAGAGCTGCAACGCCAACGCGACCACTTGGAGTTGATTGCTAGTGAAAACTTTACCTCTGCCGCTGTACTAGCAGCTCAGGGTTCCGTACTGACAAATAAATATGCAGAAGGATTACCTGGTAAACGCTACTATGGCGGTTGTGAGTTTATCGACAAAATAGAGCAGGTGGCAATTGACCGTGCCAAACAATTGTTTGGTGCTGCTCATGCCAATGTCCAACCCCATTCTGGCGCACAGGCAAATTTTGCAGTGTTTTTGACGCTGCTAGAACCTGGAGATAAATTCCTCGGAATGGATTTGTCTCATGGAGGACATTTGACCCACGGTTCGCCTGTGAATGTATCCGGTAAGTGGTTCGGTGCTTGCCACTACGGTGTCAATCAGGAAACAGAACAACTCGACTATGAGCAAATTCGAGAGCTGGCGCTTAGGGAGCGTCCAAAGCTTTTGATTTGTGGTTATTCGGCATATCCCCGCATTATCGACTTTGAAAAGTTCCGCAGTATCGCCGATGAAATTGGCGCATACTTACTGGCAGATATTGCCCATATTGCCGGTTTGGTTGCGACTGGTCATCACCCCAACCCTATTCCCTATTGTGATGTTGTGACCACAACGACACACAAAACTTTACGCGGTCCTCGGGGTGGCTTAATCTTGACCCGCGACCCGGAACTAGGTAAAAAGCTGGATAAATCGGTTTTCCCTGGTACTCAGGGTGGACCTTTGGAACACGTGATCGCTGGTAAAGCAGTGGCTTTTGGCGAAGCCCTGAAGCCAGAGTTTAAAGCCTATTCTGCTCAAGTGATTGAAAATGCTCGTGCTTTGGCTACCCAACTCCAAAAACGAGGTTTAAAACTAGTGTCAAATGGCACTGATAACCATTTAATACTAGTTGATCTGCGGTCTATCGGCTTGACAGGGAAGCAAGCAGATCAGTTGGTAAGTGGTGTCAATATTACCGCCAACAAGAACACAGTTCCCTTCGATCCAGAGTCACCATTTGTGACGAGCGGTTTAAGATTGGGTTCCCCAGCAATGACAACGCGGGGTTTGGGAGTCGAAGAATTTACGGAGATTGGCAATATTATTGCCGATCGCCTGTTAAATCCAGATTCAGCAGACATTGCCCAAGATTGTCAGCGACGGGTCAAAGCGTTGTGCGATCGCTTCCCCTTGTACCCTCACATAGAGATTCCGGTACCAGTGTTAGCGTGAAATTATAGTTAGGAATTAAGAGTTAGGAGTTATGAAGTCATAATTCTTAACTCTTAATTTTTTGATGTTTTCGTTTCTTGATGAGTCTGTAACCTTACATCTTGCACCTGAAAAATTGAATGTTCTTTAAGCACTAAGTATTAGACATACAGTGCTTGATTTTCCATAAAAAATCCATAATTAAAATGTATATTTATTTAGGCGCTTTTTAGTGAATCGTGGTTTATACGGTTAGGTGCAAGATATCAGTAACCTACTTGGCTTTCTTGTTGCTTGGGTTTTTATTAAAAATAATATGAATGGTTTGGAATTCAATTGTTAGTGGCGGTAAGATATGAGCTTCTCGGTCTTGCTTTTGTAGAACTGCATAAGTTAGTTTTGGTTCCACCTATAATAATATACAGGCAAGTTTTTGTTAGTTGCTTGATAGTTACTGTATGTGGTTTTTTCTGAGCCAGTGTATTAATACTAACACTTCCTCAAAATCATGAGTCATAACACATATGTCAAAAAAATTCTGGTATTAGCAGCCAATCCTACGGATACTGATAAGCTCCGGCTGGATGAAGAAGTGCGGGAAATTGATGAGGGATTGCGACGAGCTAATATGCGACAGCAGTTTAAGTTAGAGCAGAAGTGGGCTGTGCGATCGCGTGACTTTTATCGATCCATTTTAGATGAGCAACCTCAAATTGTTCATTTCTCTGGACATGGTGCGGGACAAGAGGGAATTGTTCTGGAAGATGACACAGGACAGCCAGCATTTGTACATGGAGATACACTCTCTAGTATGTTTGAGGTCTTTGCTACAACTGGTCTAGAATGTGTATTGCTCAATGCTTGTTACTCGGAAGTACAAGCTCAAGCAATTAGCCAACATATTAATTATGTAATTGGTATGAATCGGTTAATTGGAGATCGAGCAGCCATCAATTTTGCAGTGGCATTTTACGATACTCTAGGAGCTGGAAAAGATATAGAGTCTGCCTTTAAGATGGGTTGTTCTCAATTAATCAGTTTAGCAGAACACGAAACTCCAGTACTGAAAAAAAGACCAACTATTGTTTCAGAGCAGACAAATTTTCAACCTCATAAATCAGAAAAAAATAAATCAGAAAAAAATTCCTCTGTTGCATTATCGAGTCGTAATCAAAACAATATCCTAACTGTAGAAGAAGACTTTCACTATGATGTTTATGTCAGTTACATAGACGAAGAACCTGATGCAACTTGGGTGTGGGATACGTTATTACCGCGATTAGAACAGGCTGGTTTACGCATTGCTGTTTCTGGTGACGTTGAAACTCCTGGTGTTTCCCGTGTAGTCAACATTGAGCAAGGTATTACTCAGTCCAAACGGACTTTAGTTGTCCTGTCAGAAGCTTATCTGGCAGATGGGATGGCAGAATTTGAGAATGTTTTAGTACAAACAATGGGTATTCAAGAAAATAGTTACCGCTTGCTACCCGTCAAATTGGGAGCAATTGATCAAAATTGCCTACCCACTCGCCTGAGTATGTTAACAATATTAGACCTTGTGCATCCTCGTCGTGCGCAACGAGAATTTGACCGTTTGGTGAAATCTTTGCAAGAACCATTACCTCGGCGCTAAAGTAGCGTCCGCAATAGCTTTTAGATAAATTTCTCAACCACAGTTCATTTCACCCGGAGAGAGATCATGGTGCAAATGGCGAAGTATGAACTTTTTATCTCTTATTCCAATGCTGACCATGCTTGGGTAGAAGGTTACTTACTTGAGAGTTTGAAACAAGCAGGTATTTACTACTATAGTGAAGCAGCATTTGCTTTAGGTACAGTAAAACTACTAGAATTTGAGAAAGCAATACAGCAAAGCCAACGTACTTTGCTTGTCCTTTCTCCAGCTTACTTGGCAAATGGTTTTAACCAGTTTGTTGACTTAATAGCTCAGAGTTACGGTTTAGACACAGAAACTTGGCCAGTCATTCCCCTCATTTTACAGCCGATCCAACTACCGCCTCGGTTGAATATGTTGGTAAGGCTCAACGCTACCAATCAACAAGAACAGGAAGAGGCTATCCGTCGCCTTTGTGCAGACTTAAAGCATTCAGCACCTGCACCGTCTTTGAAACCGATCTGCCCTTACCCAGGGATTTTGTCTTTTAGCGAGGAGATGAGCGATCGCTTCTTTGGACGGGAACAAGAAGTGCAGGAACTTCTAGAACGCCTAAGTCAGCATCCTTTTATTGCGGTGATTGGTTCTTCAGCAAGTGGAAAATCCTCCTTGGTATTTGCAGGGCTGATTCCTCAGCTACGCCGCAGCGGATTGTTTGGTTCTGGAACGTGGATCATTCGTACTATGCGTCCTGGAGAAACACCCCTTGCAGCTTTAAAAACAGTATTGGGGAGTGATGATTTAAAAGAGCTAGCACCAGCTGTCACACAAGTTTTAGCGTCGCAACCCGACGCCCAACGACTGCTACTTGTTGTTGATCAGTTTGAGGAAGTGTTTACCCTTGCTGGACAAGAAAGCATACCTTTTCAAAATATATTGCTCCGTTTATCAATGCTTCCCAACTGTTACTTAATTTTGACAGTGCGAGCTGACTTTTACTCTGATATAATCGGTTCACCACTTTGGCAAAAGATTCAGTCGCATCGGTTGGAAGTCGTTCCTCTGGATCAAGACGGGTTACGCCAAGCAATTATTCAACCTGCCGAAAATGTCGGCGTGTTTGTAGAACCAGCTTTAGTAGACCACTTGGTAACAGATGCAGCAGGAGAACCAGGAGTTTTACCTCTGATACAAGAGACTTTAGTTTTGTTGTGGGAAAGGGTAGAACGGCGATTTTTACCACAGAGAGCTTACGAGGCATTGGTGCTATCTCGTAAAGCTGATGGTGATTCGGACGACAAGCTTACAGGATTGCAAGTGGCGATCGCTCGTCGTGCTGATGCAGTTTTGGCAGACTTAAGTGCAGAACAACAAGCTATAAGTGCAGAACAACAAGCTATTGCCCGGCGAATTTTTATGCGGTTGGTACAGTTTGGCGAAGGACGCGCTGATACTCGTCGTCAGCAGTCGGTTGATGCCTTACGCGCTGCGGGTGAAGCACCATTCCTATTTGACCAGACATTAAAACATTTGACAAATTCTCGGCTCCTAACACTGAGCGGCGAGCAAGAGAGCAGTAGTACAAAAGTGGATATAGCTCACGAAGCTCTGATTAGCGGTTGGCCTACTCTACAGCAATGGATTATGAAGCGTCGAGAGGCAGAACAGACTCGTCGGCGACTAGAAGCAAGAGCTCATGAATGGGTTCGTTTAGGCAAAGGCAATGGTGGTTTGTTAGATGAAGTGGAACTTGCAGAAGCGCAACGTTGGCTCAAAAGTGCTGATGCTAGCGAACTGGGTGTAGATCAAGTCCTCCCTGAATTAGTACAAACCAGTGAGTGGGCAATTCAAGAAGCCAAACGCCAAGAAGAATTTGCTAGACAGCGAGAGCTCAAGCAGGAAAGAAAAGCTCGTAAAGCGGCTCAGGTAACAATTCGAGTTGCACTGATAGCCTTAGTCTTAGTGATTGGATTTAGTATCTTTGCGGGTATTCAGTGGGACAATTCGGTAAAACAGAGGATAAATTCGGAAAAACAGAGCATCATTGCTACCAGTAAATACTCAGGAGTGCTCTCTAGCTCACATCGAGAATTTGAGGCTCTCATGGCAAGCCTAGAAGCCGGGGCAAAACTACAAGGGATATCGACGATAAAAAATGATCCTTATCTTCAGAGCGAGGTTTTACCTGCCTTACAGGAGGCAGTGTACGGAGTCAGAGAACGCAACCGCTTACAAAAGCATGAAGATGCTGTGCATAGCGTAAGTTTCAGCCCAGACGGTAAAACCTTAGCCTCTGGCAGTGCAGATAATACAATCAAACTCTGGAATCTAGATGGCAGTTTACGCAACACCCTTGAAGACCATAAAGGTATTGTTTATAGCGTGAGTTTCAGCCCGGATGGTAAAATCTTAGCCTCTGGCAGTGCAGACAATACAATCAAACTCTGGGATCAAGATGGCAGATTACGCAACACCCTTGAAGAGCATAAAGGTGCTGTGCATAGCGTGAGTTTCAGCCCGGATGGTAAAACCTTAGCCTCTGGCAGCGAAGACAATACAATCAAACTCTGGAATTATCAAGATGGTACTTTCCTCAAAACCCTACCAGGACATACTGGTGCAGTTTATGGTGTCAGTTTCAGTCCTGATGGTAAAACCTTAGCCTCCGCCAGTGCAGACAACACAATCAAACTCTGGAATCTAGATGGTGGTTTGCCCAAAACTTTAGCTAAAAATAACAGACCTGTTTTAAGCGTGAGTTTCAGTCCTGATGGTCAAATAATTGCTGCTACAGGTGAGGACGGTACAATTCAATTCTGGAACCGGGACGGTAAGCTACTCAAACGTCTGTATGAGAGTAGCGTCGTTCATCATGTGATCTTCAGCCCTGATGGCAAAACGATTGTCTCAGTCGGTGGTGACACCACTGTCAAACTTTGGAATCCTGACGGTTCAACACTGCAAATCTTCTACGGGCATAAAGATGGAGTTTATGGTGTCAGTTTCAGCCCCGACGGTCAAAAGATTGCTTCGGCTAGTGCTGATCACACTATTAAAATCTGGCATCGCGACAGTATTTTATTAAAGACCCTCCAAAAGCATAACGACGATGCCGTCGGTGTGGCTTTCAGCCCAGATAATCAGCTCATTGCTTCGGTTGGCGCTGACGATACCGTGCAACTTTGGCGGCGAGATGGAACTTTTATCAAAACACTTCCGGGACATACTGATTTAGTTCATGGTGTTAGTTTCAGCCCTGATAGCCAGACCCTCGCTACCGCAAGTTGGGATAAGACCATCAAACTTTGGAGTCGCGACGGGGCTTTACTCAAAACTCTGCCAGGGCATAGTGGTAGAGTCTATGGCGTCAATTTCAGCCCTGATGGTAAGATGATTGTCAGCGCCAGTGGCGATGGTACTCTCAAACTTTGGAGTCGTGACGGGGCTTTACTCAAAACTCTGACAGGGCACACTGATGTGGTTCATAATGCAAGGTTCAGCCCTGATGGTAAGATAATCGCTTCTGCCAGTCATGACAAAACTGTGAAACTCTGGAACAGTGACAACGGAAGTTTACGTGAAACTTTAAAAGGTCATACCAATTGGATTCATGATGTTAGTTTCAGCCCCGATGGTCAAACAATTGCTTCTGCTAGTCATGACACAACTGTGAAATTGTGGAATCTTAAGGGTGAACTGCAAAATACTATTACTGGTCATAGTGATAAAGTCTTGGGCGTCAGTTTCAGCCCCGATGGTAAGATCATTGCCTCATCTGGAGAGGACAAAACTGTCAGACTCTGGAGTCTGGATAGTGGTACTTTCGTTGCAACTTTGCGGGGGCATGGTGAATGGGTTCATAACGTGAGTTTTAGCCCCGATAACAAGACTCTAGCTTCTGCTAGTTATGACAATACTGTAATTTTATGGAATTTAGAGAATCTCGACAATTTAGATGCTCTTTTGAAGCGGGGCTGCGATTGGGTGCGGGATGATCTCAAAAATCATCCAACAGTTGCCCAAAGTGTTACTGGGGTTTCAACCGAGGAGTCTCGCCGACTTTGTTCTCAATAAAGTGATTAATCGTTAGTGGTGGATGATATATTTTGACGGCTCACAACTAACGATCCCATATTTTATGAGTGCAGAAATTATTTGTGTTGGTACCGAACTACTATTAGGAGATATCCTCAACAGTAATGCTCAATATTTGGCACAGCAGTTAGCTAAGCTAGGCATCCCCCACTACTATCAAACGGTGGTAGGAGATAACTCAGCAAGATTAAAACAAGTTATAGAAATTGCCAGCCAAAGAGCACAAATTCTGATTTTCACAGGGGGTCTTGGTCCGACACCCGATGACCTGACTTGTGAAACCATTGCTGATTTTTTTGGCGTTCCTTTGGTAGAACGTCCAGACATTATTGAAGATATTACCAGGAAATACACCCAGCGCGATCGCGTGATGACCCCCAGCAATCGTAAACAAGCTTTGATACCCCAAAGCGCAGAAATTTTACCAAACCCCACAGGAACAGCACCTGGTATTATTTGGCAACCGCGTCCGCAGTTAACGATTTTTACCTTTCCTGGTGTCCCCAGTGAAATGCACCGGATGTGGGAGGAAACAGCTGTCCCCTATCTCAAAAGTCAAGGTTGGGGCAAAGAAATTATTTACAGTCGGATGTTAAAGTTTTGGGGTGTTGCGGAATCTGCTTTGGCGGAAAAGGTTGCTTCTTATCTCAACTTACCCAACCCAACAGTCGCACCTTATTCCAGTAGAGGGGAAGTCAAGTTACGAGTTTCTGCGAAAGCCGTTTCAGAAGCACAAGCACAGGATTTGATTGCACCTGTTGAAAAACAAATTAAAGATATTGCTGGATTAGATTATTATGGTGCCGATGATGACACCCTTGCCTCAGTTGTAGGTGAATTGTTGCGTGCAGCAGGGGAAACTCTTTCTGTGGCAGAATCCTGCACGGGTGGCGGACTAGGGCAAATGCTGACGGAGATTTCTGGAAGTTCTGATTACTTTTGGGGTGGGGTGATTTCTTACGACAACTCGGTGAAAGAAAGGCTCTTGGGGGTGAACTCAGAAGATTTGGCAAAGTTTGGGGCGGTTAGTTCTGTTGTAGCAGAACAAATGGCTACGGGAGTGCGATCGCGTCTTTCGACCAGTTGGGGAGTGAGTATCACTGGTATCGCTGGACCAGGGGGTGGTACGGAGACTAAGCCTGTAGGGTTGGTTTACATTGGCTTAGCAGGACCAAATGGGGAAGTGGAAAGTTTTGAATATCGCTTTGGTGCTGCGCGGGGTCGTTCTTTAATTCGTCATGTAAGTGCGTGTACGGCGTTGGACAATCTGCGAAGGAAGTTGTTGAGTTAATAGAACTCTTGCATCTGGCTCTCTCAGTGTTGTATTTTGTCTATTCACACCTTATACTGAGTGAGCTTTTCTACGCCCTTTTCTGTTTTTAGTATTATCTCTCAGGCGCGGTGATTAACTTGCACTAGTACTGGGCGTTCAGGGTTATTCAAATTCAGTTTATAAAATTTGGTTCGTGCAGTGCGACCATTACCCTGTCTAAGAGTTAATAAAAAAGTTGCATTGTGGTCAGGTTCTTTTACTATTTGATAAATGTATTTATCTTGTATTTGTTGAGCATGGTTTAAATATTTCATTTGCATAAAATTAGATTGAGAAATACAAAAAACTGCTGCTCCATTATTAGCACGAAGGACAGTTAAAAAGTATTTTTTACGATTAGTTATAACCTCTAATGTTTTGAAGATATAGGTTGCATCATTGACTGGTGGACCTTTGAAGTTTTCTGTTGTTCTGGGGTAATAACGACAATTCTTATCGAATAAGGCTTCACCAGCAGATGCAGGTTTTGGTAAAAATGCAATGCTTCCAGCCAATAAACTTGAAGCTGTAAAGCAGACGGTGAAAAAATTTCGCAAACTAGCCATACCTGTAAAGTAGAAAAGTAGGGTGCATTAACGCACCCTACGCAGGATTAAATCATTTTCAATTTTAAATTTTGAATTACTTAAGCACCTTCGCGCAGCTTATCCAAAACGCCTCTATCTTCTAGGGTGGAGGTATCGCCGGAAACTTCTTGCCCCGCTGCCAGATTCCGCAGCAATCGCCGCATAATCTTACCAGAACGAGTTTTGGGCAAAGCGTCCGTAAAGCGAATTTCTCCCGGACGGGCGATCGCCCCAATTTCCTGTACAACGTGTTTTTTCAGTTCTTTACTCAGTTCTTCACTGGGGTTATTACCACCTTCCAAAGTGACAAAGGCAACTATCTCTTCCCCTTTGAGTTCATCAGGCTTGCCTACCACTGCGGCTTCAGCTACGGTGGGGTGCGAAACTAAGGCTGATTCAATTTCCATTGTTCCCAGTCTATGCCCGGAAACATTAATTACATCATCCACACGTCCCATCACCCAGAAGTAACCTTCTTCATCGCGTCTTGCCCCATCACCGGCAAAGTAGACATACTGCCCATCTTTCGGGGGGATGTGTTCCCAGTAGGTGCGACGGAAGCGTTCTGGATCGCCGTATACTGTTCGCATCATACCGGGCCAAGGATGCCGTACGACCAAGTAACCGCCTTCGTTGTCGCCTACAGGGTTGCCTTCTAAATCCACGACATCGGCTAAGATGCCAGGGAACGGACGAGTTGCGGAACCAGGTTTGGTGGGAATTGCACCAGGTAAGGGTGTAATCATGATACCGCCAGTTTCTGTTTGCCACCAAGTATCGACAATTGGGCAGCGATCGCCCCCAATCACTTTCTGATACCACATCCAGGCTTCTGGGTTAATTGGTTCACCCACGGTTCCCAGCAAGCGTAGGGAAGACAGGTTTCGTGCGTTGGGTAAGTGTTCGCCCATCTTGATAAAGGCACGAATGGCAGTAGGTGCGGTATAAAAAACGGTAACGCCGAGTTTCTCGATAATGTCCCACGTACAGCCAGGGTTAGAGGCACGAGGCGCACCTTCGTACATCACCGTTGTTGCGCCGTTGGAAAGAGGACCGTAAACGATGTAGCTATGACCCGTAATCCAACCTACATCAGCAGTACACCAGTATACATCTGTTTCTTGTAAGTCAAAAATCCATTTGGTGGTCATGTGGGTATATAAGTTATAACCACCCGTTGTATGTACAACGCCTTTCGGTTTGCCAGTGCTACCAGAAGTGTAGAGGATGAACAGCATATCTTCACTGTCCATTGGTTCAGCGGGACAATCTGCAGAGACACCTTTTTGCAAATCATGCCACCATTGGTCGCGTCCCGATGTCATATTGGTATCTTGTCCGGTACGTTTGACAACCACAACATTTTCTACACTGGGAACAGCGCCGTCGGCTAAAGCTTTGTCTACTTGTTCCTTGAGAGGTACAATTGCATCCTTACGCCAACCACCATCAGCTGTTACGACCAGTTTTGCTTGCGCATCGATTAGCCTGTCGCGCAAAGCTTCTGCACTAAAACCACCAAAAACAACGCTATGGGGTGCGCCAATTCTCGCACAGGCTAGCATGGCGATCGCCGCTTCGGGAATCATTGGCATATAAATGCCGACGCGATCGCCCTTTTTCACACCCAGTTGCTTCAGCACATTAGCGAACTGGCAAACTTCCCGATGTAGTTGGGCGTAGGTGAGGGTGCGCGAGTCGCCTGGTTCCCCTTCCCAAATAATGGCAGCTTTATTCTTGCGCCAAGTGGTGAGATGTCTGTCAAGACAGTTGTAAGAAATATTAATCTTACCGTTGACAAACCACTTAACAAAAGGCGGTTGCCAGTCTAGAATTGTGTCCCACTTTTGGAACCAGTGCAACTCTTGTTCTGCCAATTCCG
Organism: Scytonema sp. PCC 10023; assembly: GCF_963920835.1. Taxonomy (NCBI): domain Bacteria; kingdom Bacillati; phylum Cyanobacteriota; class Cyanophyceae; order Nostocales; family Scytonemataceae; genus Scytonema; species Scytonema sp. PCC 10023. The sequence goes on along the minus strand of NZ_CAWUDP010000060.1, from coordinate 33,587 downwards.
CCCAGAATTTTTGGGGATCAGCTTTAGCTTTGTCGTAGAGGCGCTGGTATTCTTCCAAACTTTTGATCTGGGCTTTTTGGGAGAATTCTTGGCTTGGGTGGAATAAACGCTTTTCTTGAAGGATTGATTCTATCGTGGGTTGAGACATGATTGTTTGTGCAATTGGCGATGTGACTGAACACTATTGTGTACGCAGATTTACCAGAAAGTGTTTTGATTTTCGTTAAGATGTGCCAGTATTACAAACTTAATTGATACATAGCCACAATTTATCCAGCTAGGGCGCGATGCTCATGCCGTAACTCCTGCACCCGTGGACTTTCTTGCTCACTAGCGTACAGGGTTTTTTTTATAGCGTAAACGTAATCGCGGTAAAAGCCTATTATGTACGTACCATCAAACCTTTTTTCAACAAGAGCAATTCTTACATCATCTATGGTAGAGCCTGTCAGATTAGCTACTTTTTTAGCGAGGGTCTCTGGCAATTCAAAGTGAGCCTCAATAAACACGGGCTTCTCATCCATCGATCTAATTTCGTTGTACCGCTTGCGAGGATAATCTGCTGTTGGTTTAATTTCTCCATCTTTGGCGGGATTTAACTTCCAAAGAGGCAACAAAAGGTTTGTTTTACCAGATTCGTTAGTACCAATTAGTGAAGTTACGTTATCTACTTCAATCCAGCCACTATCATCTACAGAACGAAAATTTGTTACTCGAAATTTAAGTAGTATCATCATTTCTTGCATAAACCGTTACATTTACATATTTGGTTAATGAAATATCTAGCCCTGTAGGTATTAAATCCAAATACTTATTGAGTATACTAAGCGTGAAAATTTTCACGCTTAGTATAGCCCTTGCGTTGATATCACTCATTGATAGCAATACCGATATAGCTGAATAAATATCTCAACTGTTATCATCTATTTCATCTTCGATAGCTTCAGCCATCAAATCTTCTTCCTGTTCAATTTCATTCAACTCTTCGTCAGACACGTTGAGTTCTTTCTTCGCAAACACTCGCCTAGCCTTTCTGTCCAGAATTTCAACAATATTCGTCTTATCTGTTTTAATTGCTTCAATATCATCTTTTTGTAACAAAATCATATAGTAGCGGGATATTTCCATCATTCTGTATGCATATTGGTAAGCATCTCTTGTAAACTCACCAGTTGTTACAACCATTACCACGTCTGCCCCTGTAACAAATGTCAGCCCGATTTCTTTGGCTAAGACATCAATATCAACCTTGTTTGTGTTTTTGCATTGAATCTGCCATCGGCTATAAACAAACCTGTCTGAAGCCGCTAGGACATCTACTTCTCCTTTGCCATTTTCTCTACTACGCCATTTTGTAAAACGTAGACTGGTCAGGCGGATCATCCAGACTGCCAGAAGCTCTAAAGCTTTGCCTTTGATGTGTTTATCTGGATGATTTAAGTCATTTACAACATCATCAAAGTTGCGGTTGAGTTCAATCTCAGAAAGCCGGGTTTCATTAGCAATGGATTTTAGAAGGGGTGCTAATAGTTCAGACTGGGCTTTGCTGGTTAATCTGACGTTATTCGGTTTAGCCCCTCTACCACCTGTGGTTTTTTCTGTTTCTATCAAATCGAGATTTGCAAGAGGCTCAATAACGTCCTTGACCAAATTTTTCGTTGTGAGCCTAAGTTTATAAATACTCCTGGTATGTTGGGCAACTTTATTGGCTGGTGTAAATTCTTTTAGATCAAGGTTAAGTAGACTCAGCAGAAAATGTTTTTGTCCAGGAGTCAAGGTATAAAGCTCATCGATAAAATCTTTATTGATACCTAGAATCTCGGAAACGACATCCCAGTTTATTTCGTATTCCCGTTCAAAAACACCTGCCTGGGACAACCAACTTCTCATGGTGCTTGTGTAAATGGCATTGGGCGATATAGTATATCTCCTTTCCTGTAATTCATATGCTATCGACTCCAACTGTGGTTCTTCTCCTCTGGCATTAATTGCGTCGATAGCTTTCAATAGAGCCATGCCTGACAGATTATTTAATATGTGAGCCGCAAACCGTCGATTTACAAAAGAAGTATTGTTGGCATTAGATAAAATTTCGTCAGTAATAGGAGTGATTTTATATTGGCGTTGCTGTTCCAAATCCTCAATCAACTGATAGGCTCTGAGTGATAAGAAACAGTTCATTGCCAACTTGCTGATATTGTCTGACGAAGCAAGCCTGGATGATGCCCGTTTAGAATGTTGGGAAAAGTAGCGTTGGGCAATATTAGCTTCCAGTGTGTCCCGACTTGGTTGGCACTCTTTACATAATTCCAGAATTTCAACTAAAGAGAATTTGGCTGGCTCAAACTGATGTCCATAAGTAAACCTTTTTAATTTTTTAGACTCCATTGTGTAATTTCCGTAAAACATCTGATTTAGCTGGAAAGCCTTTTTTAAAACAGTCCTAACTGTACAGCCTGGTCGTTTTTATCAGCATTTTCTGATACTACTGGTGGTAAATCGGCTGGAGGTTCAACAACCAAAGGAGCATTTTCTTCAAATCTCAGCTTTGAGCTTCTGATGTAATCTTCATCAATCTCAAAAGCTAACCAACGTCTTTGTAAGGTTTCTGCAACCCGACCTGTCATGTTAGAACCAGCGAATGGTTCTAAAACAATATCGCCTGGTTCTGTACAAAGGTTGATGACAAACTCTGGTAAGGCTTGAGGGAATCTTGCTGGGTGTGGCTTAAAACCTTCTTCTTTGCAACGCCGTTGATAATAATCGTTGGAAGCAGTATTTGAGGCAGAAATCACATTTACGGGCTGGACTAAATCTTCAAATAAAATTTCTTGAGGAAGAGCAGGTTGCCCTATTTCTTCTTTGTCTGTACTACAACGTCCATCAATAATATTTGGGGGGATAGCCCCTCCTCTGTCGTTTCCAAATTTATTGGAAATATCGTGACCTGATGGTCTGACTTTGGGTTTGTACCCATTCTTGAGAAGGTTCTTCATTGCATCGCTATAAGGCTTTAAAACCCTTCTATTGTTAGCTTTAGGATGTGGTTCTTTTGACAACCACCAAATTGTATTTACCGAATCTTTAACTCTTTCCCTACGAACTGTCACCCATTCAGCCGGCGTGGGGAGTTTTGCTGGATTATACCAATATAATTCTTGTGCCAGATAAAACCCAAGTCCGCCTTTTTCTTTTGCTTTGCACAGATCAACAACTAATTCAAAATGGTAAAGAGAACGAACTGGCATCCCCTTAATCCAACTACCACCAATATCAATAACCAGTGAGCCTGTCGGTTTAAGAATACGGTAAAACTGTGCCGCATAATCTTTAAACCATTCAACATATTCCTCGGCATCAACGTTTCCGTATTCTTTTTTACGAACCAGTGCAAACGGTGGAGACGTGCAAATCAGGTCGATACTTTCGTCGGGAATACCTGCCATTAATTCTAGGCTGTTGCCCAAATAAGCAGCACCAAATTTTGTTTCGTAGTAAGGGTTACAATTAAGTCTCATATAAACTTTGTTAGTACGATTGTACGCTCCACGAAGACAGCATTATTCATAAAAGCATAAGTTTTCCAACTGTTAACTATTTTTTTGATCATTTTGCTGGCTAAATAGGGCAACGCGCTAAGTCTCTGCGCCAATCATAGTACATTTGCTCTAATGCAATCGCGCCTACCCTAGGGAAAATTTTCCCTAGGGTAGTTTGATGATTAGGAGTGCACAGCAACGCTGTTTTATTGTCGCAATCGTGAGCGTTCGCTTTATGCATGGAAATAATCGTTACCAGATAGCCTAGGTTTTTACGTAGGAACTACAGCAATTTTCAGGTAATTGAACCACAATTTGGAGTCAACTAGGCATATATCTACAACTCACAAGGACGCTACAGCGAAGCCGAACCGCTGTTGGTGCAAGCTTTGGCACTGTGCAAACGCCTGCTCGGAGAAGAACATCCCGATGTCGCCACTAGCTTGGTGCTTTGGCGACGAAGCTGATAGCCAGTTGCTGTCCAAAGTGTCATTCTGAACGGAACGCCAGCGGAGCGAAGAATCTGAGTTTGTGTCCCACTCTGCTGCGAGATGCTACCCTTTCCTTCGGAACGCCTAACGGCGAACGGGAAGCCACTTCGTGTCTACATTGCGCTATCGGCTCCATTCATCATGACAACATACACGCGCCTGCTAATTATTGGACAAGGAAGGGTAATGCGATCGCTCAATGACGCTTTGTGCTTGCACTCTTAAACTTTCAAAATATCGTCAACAGTTAATTGCAATTCTGGAAATGTGGGAGATACGATGCGATCAGAGCTTCTGTAAGCAGTTGGCTGATAGACGCCATTAGCATTTAACTGATACACAAAAACAGTAGGAACCTTGGGATTACCCAAGTAATTTCTGCTACCAAGAGCCAAGTAGTCTACAATCCAATACTCGGGAATGCCCAGACGTTGATATTCGTCTAGTTTATCGATGTAGTCATCCTCCCAGTTGCTTGATATCACCTCTACAGCCAGTTGCAGAGGTTCACGCAGTGCAGAACTTGCTGAGCGGTTTTTTCGCCAAACATCTAAGCTAACAACGCTGACATCAGGGTTTCGTCCCTGCTCCTGCCCGTCTTGGGTCACGGTTGCGATCATAATCCTACCGGAGACCTTATAATTTAAGCTGAGTCGGTCAACCTCTTTATCCAGTTGTTTGGCAATGAAATCTGCTACATCTTCGTGCAGCCTAGTTGCCAGTATTCTCACTATTTCTCCATTCACCAGTTCATAACGACCATCCTCAGGGCATTGCTCAAGGAATTGCTCAAAGGTCAGCTTTTTCCCAGTTGTAGTCGTTGTCATGGTTTTTCCCTCTGCTAGGCGTTTATGATCACACAGCGTTGTCGCTGTTTCTGCTGGTGTCTGTATCAGGTGAAAAGTCTTATATTGTGGCTTGCTCTGCTACCGTGTCCATATCCTAGCAATTTGCCAGTCTTCAGAAATTAGCCCTGACAGGTTAAGCTTGATAAAAGTAGCTTTTTATTGCGCCTTCTATAATAAATTCGCTAATACTGTTCATTTTTAAGTTTTGCAGCTTGAGAAACCTGGAATGCTAGACCAAATTTTTGATTATCTTCACTTTCACTTCAGCATTGAAACCTCCATAGTCCTGCTCATTCTGATTTTTCTAGAGGCGGTGCTGTCTGCTGACAACGCGATCGCCCTCGCTGCGATCGCTCAAGGACTGGAAGACAAGGAGCTCGAACGTAAGGCGCTTAACATTGGTTTGGTGGTTGCTTACGTTCTGCGAATTACCTTACTTCTGACAGCTACTTGGGTGCAACAGTTCTGGCAGTTTGAGTTACTAGGTGCAGCTTACCTACTGTGGTTAGTATTCCAACATTTTACTTCCGAAGAAGGCGAAGACAATCAACACCACGGTCCTCGTTTTAACTCTGTGTTGCAAGCCATACCTGTTCTTGCCTTCACAGATTTAGCATTTTCTCTGGATAGCGTCACCACTGCAATAGCCGTTTCTAATGAAACGTGGCTGGTGATTACGGGTACGACTATTGGTGTTGTCACCCTGCGCTTTATGGCGGGTTTGTTTATCCAATGGTTAGATGAATATGTCTACTTGGAAGACGCAGGCTATATCACTGTGGCGTTAGTGGGCTTGCGCTTGCTTCTCAAAGTGGTGAACGATTCTTTGGTACCACCACAATGGTTCATGATTACTTCGATCGCCCTCATTCTGGCATGGGGATTTTCTAAGCGCACTGAAAGCGAAAAAATCATAGAAGAACCAGAAAAGACTGAAGTTGTAGAAGGAAGTAGGGAGTAGGAATTGTTAGTGGGACTGTTGTAGAGACGCGCCATGGCGCGTCTCTACATTTGGAGCTAGCCACTCCCTAAGTTACTCGTGCAACCAAGGTGTTAAGGTTGGTTGCCAAGAAACCAATTCTTCTTCCTTAAACCACAGGGATATTTCCCGTTGCGCTGTTTCGATAGCATCGGAACCGTGGATCAGGTTACGACCAATATTGATGCCAAAATCGCCTCGAATTGTTCCGGGTTCTGCGGAAAGCGGGTTCGTTGCACCAATGATTTTTCTGGCGGCGGCGACAACGCCTTCGCCTTCCCAAACCATCGCTACCACTGGACCAGAAGTGATAAACTCTACCAGCCCACTAAAAAAAGGTCTTTCCCGGTGAACATCATAGTGCTGTTCAGCCAATTCCCGACTGACTTTCAGAAATTTCAAACCAACGAGGGTAAAGCCTTTTTCTTCATAGCGACGGATAATTTCTCCAACCAATCCACGCTGCACGCCATCAGGCTTAATTGCTAAGAATGTGCGTTCCAAAGCTATCTCCTCAAATTTAACAACTTTGTCCTTTGTCAAGTGTCTTTTGTCTTTTGTCAAGAGTCAATGACAAATGAGCAATCACAAATGACCAATCTGAGAATATCAAAAGAAAGTATCTCTAAGATGCATACGCGCTGAAAGATGAATGCGCTAAATTGTTATTTCGTGGGTGTAACATAGAGGTCAGGAAGAAATGCGTGCTGAGTCAACAGATGCATCAGAAGAGGTGGTGAAACCGCCGTCTAACGGACACAAAACTGAATTGAAAAATCACAAACAAAAAAAGCTGCTACCACCAGCGTCGTCTCCAGATATGTCGCGCCTGTGGAAAATAGAGGATAGCGAAGAACTTTACCGGATCGAAGGTTGGGGACAGCCTTACTTTTCGATAAATGCTGCTGGGCATATCACTGTCTCTCCCAGAGGCGATCGCGGTGGTTCTTTGGATTTGTATGAACTTGTCAACGCCCTGAAGCAGCGTAACTTGGGGCTACCGATGTTAATTCGTTTCTCGGATATTTTAGAAGACAGGATTGAGCGGTTAAACGCTTGTTTTGCCAAAGCGATCGCCCGCTACAACTACCCTGGCACGTACCGTGGTGTCTTCCCTGTCAAATGCAACCAGCAGCGGCACTTAATTGAGGACTTGGTGCGGTTCGGCAAACCCCATCAATTTGGCTTAGAAGCGGGTTCCAAGCCAGAATTAATGATTGCCCTGGCATTGCTAGATACACCAGGAGCAATGCTCATTTGCAACGGCTACAAAGACCGAGAATACATCGAAACGGCGATGCTGGCACAAAGACTGGGGCAAAAGCCGGTGATCGTTTTAGAACAAATTGAAGAAGTCGATTTGGTGATCGAAGTCAGCCAACAATTGGGGATCGATCCAATTGTCGGTGTGAGAGCGAAACTCAGTACCCAAGGAATGGGACGCTGGGGAACCTCAACAGGCGATCGCGCCAAATTTGGTCTGACTATCCCCGAAATTATTCACGCAGTTGACAAGTTACGCGAAGCTGACCTTTTGGGTTCGTTACAGCTGTTACACTTCCACATCGGTTCGCAAATCTCTGCAATCAATGTGATTAAAGATGCCATCCAAGAAGCCAGCCGTATCTACGTAGAGTTAGCGGCGTTGGGGGCAAACATGAAGTATCTCGATGTTGGTGGCGGCTTGGGTGTAGATTATGACGGTTCGCAAACCAACTTCTACGCCTCGAAAAACTACAATATGCAGAACTATGCCAACGACATCGTGGCAGAGTTAAGAGATACCTGTACTGAGCGAAATATCCCCGTACCAACACTGATAAGCGAAAGCGGGCGGGCGATCGCCTCCCATCAGTCGGTGTTGATTTTTGATGTACTTAGTACCAGCAGTGTCCCTCTTGACCCACCAGATCTGCCACAAGAGGGAGAATCCCCAATTATTACTTATCTGTGGGAAACTTACCAATGTATTAACCAAGAGAATTACCAAGAGTTCTACCACGACGCGACTCAATTTAAAGAAGAAGCCATCAGTCGCTTTAACTTAGGGATTTTAAGTCTCACAGAACGCGCTAAAGCGGAAAGGCTTTACTGGGCTTGTTGTCAAAAAATTGTTGAGATCACCAGAAAGCAGGAATACGTACCCGACGAACTGGAAGACCTAGAAAAAATCATGGCTTCCATCTACTACGTCAATCTTTCTGTGTTTCAATCCGCACCTGATTGTTGGGCTATTGACCAACTCTTCCCCATTATGCCAATCCACCGTTTGGGAGAAGAACCAACACGGCGAGGGATTTTAGCAGACTTAACGTGTGATAGTGATGGTAAAATTGATCGATTTATCGACCTGCGGGATGTGAAGTCAGTTTTGGAACTGCACACCTTAAAACCAGGAGAACCCTATTATCTAGGGATGTTCCTGAATGGGGCTTACCAAGAAATCATGGGCAATTTGCACAACCTTTTTGGCGACACTAACGCGGTTCACATCCAATTGACACCAAAAGGTTACCAAATCGAACATGTCGTCAAAGGCGACACCATGAGCGAAGTGGTGAGCTATGTGCAGTATGACTCTGAGGACATGGTGGAAAGCATCCGCCAGCGCTGCGAACATGCTTTAGCAGAAAATCGCATTACGTTAGCGGAATCTCAAAGACTGATGCAAACCTACGAACAGAGTTTGCGGCGCTACACTTATCTAAATAGTTAAAAGAATAGTTAAAAGTCATTAGTCATTAATTAATAACTAATGACTAATGACTCATGACTAATGACTTTTGACTAACTCGCGTTTGTTCCCAGCAATTCGGCAATGGCTTGTCGTTCAACTGGCGTATGAGAGGGTGGATCTTGACGAGCATCAGTAATCAGCCAGTCTAAAGCAGCGGCTTGGACATCTATTGTTGCTCCTGTCTTGTCTACGCAGTGACGACCAAATACTAACTTGTCAACGAGTCGTACTCCCGGACCCAGTCGTGACCATTCAAAAATCACGCTGTTTTCTACAGTTGCGCCACTGCATACCCAACAATTTGGACCTATCATCGTGGGACCAACGATTTTGGCTCCGTCTTCAATCTTGGTCATGCCACCGATGTAAACTGGACCTGTGATATCGACTTTGTCCCAATTGACGGCAACGTTCATGCCAGTGTAAATACCAGGCGCGACTTGTTGACCTGGGATTTGCACATTTTTTATTTCCCCTGAAAGGACACCGCGAATTGCCCGCCAGTAGTCTGGGACTTTACCAATATCCACCCATTCAAAGTCCATTGGGATAGCGTAAAAGGGCGCACCAATTTCCACCAGTTTGGGGAACAGCTGACTACCAATGTCATACTCTACCCCAGAGGGGATGTAATTAAAAACTTCTGGTTCAAAAATATAAATACCTGTGTTGATATTGGTGCTGAGCGCTTCCTCTACCTTGGGTTTTTCTTGGAAAGCCTTAACACGACCGTTTTCATCAGTAACGACTACACCATAGCTCGAGACTTCTTCTAAGGGAACAGATTTCATGATAATAGTGGCAATAGATCCCTTAGATTTATGCCACTTCACAGCTGCTGTCAAATCTAGGTCAATCAAGGCATCACCGCACAACACCACAAAGGTATCGTCAAAGAACGGATAAAAGTCTTGGATTTTCCGCATTCCTCCCGCAGAGCCAACGGCTTCTCCCACGAGGGTACCATCAACAATGCGACCTTCAAAAGAATAGGCAATCTGCACACCAAACCGTTGACCATCACGGAAATAACTTTCAATTTCCTCTGCTAAATGGCTAACATTGACCATAATTTGGTCAAACCCATGCTGGCGTAAAAGCTCTAGTAAAAATTCCATTACTGGCTTTTGCAGGATGGGCATCATCGGTTTGGGCGTTGTGTAGGTAATCGGACGTACGCGAGTACCTTTACCAGCCGCGAGAATCATCGCCTTCATATGTCTTTATTCCTCAACCACAAGCCAGTTTACTGTTATCAATTGGTACTTCATCATCAGTTTATTTCCGCTGTAAGTCATCCCTAAAAGCACGGATAACAGAAATTAAGAGGACTTGGTGCAACCATAGGCATAGCCAGTGTAAAATGTGAAGGACAAATTATGAAGAAAGTATAAAATAGGAAGCGTAAAGTATGAAATTTTGGTACTTTAGCTTTGATACTTTATGCTTTGCATCATCCTTTATCCTACCGTACCCAACGGGTGCGCCCCTAACCCTATGGGAAATGGGAAGCCCTTCTCCTGTCGGAGACGCTGCGCGAACGGGGTATGTCTTCGACACGGCTTCGGCGTTAGCGTAGCTCCTCTGTAAGAGGCACGCAGTCGCTGTGAGTTCGAGCTAACCCTCCTGCATAGCGCTGTCTCACCGCCCAGAGCGCATCTAGATTTTTTGATTGGTTATGTTCTCAATTTAATCGGATTTTGGAGTTTACTGAAGCCAAAGTCTGAAAATCATGAATATTCCTATGTTGTACACTCTTGATTCACAGGACTATCTATGGATTTGTTGTTGTTGGCTGAATCTGTAAGTAACCTAATTTTGATGTCTTGGTAAAACTCCTCTTGAAATAGCTCTACCTTTGATTGAGCACAAAGCAGTAGGAGCGCCCAGAAAACGCTAACAACTAGATGGCTGTGCCTTGATGTGTGTGTACCATTATGTTCTGGTTGCTTTGTTTGAGTCCACAACTCCACTAGCTGTTCCAGATTCAGCCAATTTTTCTGTAAACTCAGATCTGTTGCTACACTTTGCAACACCTGCTCCAGCTCAATTGCCACCTCTGTAAGATTTTCCTGGTGAGCCAACTCTAATGCAGCACGCATACTTTGCAAACTAGGTTGGCGTCTAGGACGGGCAGGTTTATTGACTTTTTCTACCAGTTTCAATTGTTGCGCCATGACTTGCAATTGCTCAATCAGCTCTTGCAGAGTCACGCGACGCTTTGGTGGTGGCATTGCTGCTAGACGACGACGCAAGTGCCGCTCTAATGGTAAGCGTTGAGCATGAGAGATCACCCCGTCTTCACTCTCTGGCAATGCATCATCAACGACCGCTTCTTGTTCTGCTGATAATTGCAATTGCATCAAAGTGTTTGCTTTAAATAACACAAGCTTGGATGCCGACAAAAAAGCCTGCCCTGATTGAGATAAATCGGCTTCATAGCCCCTCGTGGTTGCCTCCGGTGCCATTAGTTCTAAATAACGGTCAATCACCTCAATCACCTTCACATCCCAAGGGTCTATTTCCCCCAGTTCCGCCTGATGAATAAGGAGTGTAATTTTTTCTAATAGCTCGGAAGCATCCATTAATTCTTTGGATTTTGGATTGGGAATTGTTAGAGACGCTTTCATGAGAGCGCGTCTGTACATTTGGAGCGTTGTTATTGGTTAGTTGTTGATTGTTAGTTGTTCACTAACGACTACCAATTAACCACTAACCAATTCCTTTATTGGGTAATTGCTTGTGCTTCTTTTGCTAAAGAATCATTTGCTGGTGGAAGAGCAAGTTTTAATGATTGAACTTCTGCTTGGTACTGTTCAACCTTGCTTTCTAGTTCCTTAATCTTGACATTTTTCTGTCGCACTTGTTGACCAGAAACGAGTAGTCTCTGCCAATGTGTCCAAATGCTATATAACCAAGCAAAAACCGCTCCTATACCGCTTGCCAAAACCAACTCAACTGCAATTGGTGCTTGCACCTGCACGTCTGGAACAACATTTATTGTTCCCGGTTGGGTGTTCTCAAGGGTAAATAAAGCTAGTGCTAAAGAAAAGATAAAAATTATTACAAAGTTGATTTGTCTCATTGGAAACCAAATACTACGTAATTGTTTTTGCCCAATGCTTCCCTGAAAATCATAACTCATACCATTGTGAATGGTATTTCGGGATTATGCAACTTTTGATTTCAGGAATTTTGAAAACAATCAAGTTACACATCTAGAATAAAATGGTATAAAAATAAATGTATTTTGTACAGTGCTAAATAATATTTGATACACTTATAATATCAAAATTAGCTAAATAAATAATGTTTATGTATTGAATTTTTGCTCAATCATTCAAGCATACTCCTACTAAGTGACATTGTTTGCCTCCTTACCGCTTTTGATAGCATCAAAGGTACCCTTTATAGTACCTGCAATTGGGACAGCAACCAGTGTTCCTAACAAACCAGCAATCTCGAATCCCATGAGAATAGCCACAAAAATCCAGATGGGATTAACGCCAATAAAATCGCCAAGTAACTTGGGACCTAAAAGGTTATCTTTGATTTGCTGGATGATAATGGCAGCAACAGCTACTTGAGTTGCCAACCACCAATTTTGCAGCAAAATCAAAAAAGTCACCAAACCAATACCTAGAGTTGCCCCGATGAAGGGAATAAGTTGGGATATGCCTATGAGTATGGCAAATAACAGGGCAAAAGGCACCTTAAGAATTAAGAAAACAGGGGTGAGGCTGACCACCATGAACAACGCCAGCAAAATCTGGCTGAGGAAAAAGTAATGGAAATTGAGCCGCAAAGAGGTGCTCAAAGGGAATCGAATATGAGGTGGGAGGAGGTTAAATATGCCAGACCATACGCGATCGCCATACAAAAGCATATAAAATGCCAGCACAACCACTAATATCACATCAAGTACGCCTGACAGCACCGTCCCTGCAAATCCCACAGCAGCAGAAGCCAGCTGTTGCACCAAACTTTGAATGTTGGCATTGATTTGATTGCTCACCACCCTCAAATCTAAGGGTAAACGCCGCTTCTGAGCTAAAGCTTCAATATGTTCCAAATTTGCTTGACTGGTGGCTAGCCAATCCGGAATTTTATTCAAAAGTTGTATCGTTTGGTCAATCACTATTGGCACTAGCGTCACGCCAAGAATGACCAAAAGCGTCAGAGTCACTAACAAAACGATGATAACTGCCCGAGGACGCGTCAAGGTAACACGTTCAAAGAACTTCACTGGGTAGTTGAGTAAAAAAGCCAGAATTGCTGCAATGCTCACAATAGTGATTGGGTGCAGGAATAAGCGAAAAAGCAGATACAGCAACCAGAGATTGAGAGCGATAATCGGACCGCCCAGACCGTATATTAACAGACGTTGAACTGACGCTGAACGGTGCATCTTATGTTATCTCTTTTAGAAGCGCCTTGACGCATGAAGTACAACTTGGTTGGGGCTGATGACACCATAATAAATAAATATTTTTAACAAAGACACCCATAGATGTACTTGATAACAAGGAAGCAAACGACAATGGACAAAACTATAGCCGACCTTCGCAAAGACTACACCTTGCAGGGTCTTAGCGTCTCGGATGTTAACCCCAATCCTTTTATACAGTTTAAACAATGGTTCGACCAGGCATTATCCGCCCAACTTCCTGAACCGAATGCCATGACTATTGCCACGGTCACACCAGATGGTAAGCCAAGGGCAAGAATGGTGCTGCTCAAAGGTTTCGACGAGCGGGGCTTTGTATTCTACACCAACTATAACAGTCACAAAGGACAAGAGTTAGCACAAAATCCCCAAGCGTCCCTGGTTTTTTGGTGGGCGGAACTAGAACGCCAAGTCCGCATTTGTGGGCGAACAGAAAAAGCTTCCGAAAGCGAGTCTGATGAGTATTTTTATAGCCGTCCTCTAAACAGTCGCCTGGGTGCATGGGCTTCTAACCAAAGCGAGGTGATCGAAAGCCGAGAAGTGCTTGAGCAACGGATGCAGGAACTCCAAATTAAATATCAAAACCAAGATGTTCAGCGACCGCCACACTGGGGCGGTTTACGCGTGATCCCGACAGAAATCGAATTTTGGCAAGGGCGTTCTAACCGCCTGCACGATCGCTTGCTTTACACTCGCTTAGATGACGGTAGTTGGAAAATTGTGCGTTTGTCCCCTTAGTAAATAGGAAATGAAAAAATTTGGGCTTTTGTGTTTAGTCACCTTCTTGAGCGTTGTTGTTTGCCTGTCGATAAATGCAGCACAGCCGCGCCCTGTCCCTCCCCTGTGGGAAGTTTATCAGCAGTCACTCAAAAAAGCTAAATACGTTGACCTCACGCATACCATCACTCCTTCAATCCCTGTCTGGTCAGGGTTTGGTCCGTCCAAGTTTGAACCTACCGTCAACCCAAAAACGGGGAAGCCATACACCTACCAAAAGGATGGCTTTGAAGCGACTCATTACGACCTGTCTACTGATCAGTTTGGAACTCAGTTAGATCCACCTGCTCACTGGAACCCTGATTATCCAGCAATTGATGAGTTACCTGCAACCTTTGCTGTTCGTCCCTTGGTAGTCATTCCGATCCAAGACAAAGTCGCTCGTGATCCCAACTATCACCTTAGTGTTCAAGATATCCAGGATTGGGAAAGTCAGCATGGTAGAATTCCTCAAGGCTCAGTTGTGTTTGTGCGCTCGGACTGGTCTAAGGAATGGCCCAACCCCGAACTCGCTAAAAGGAAGAAGTTTCCTGGGGTGTCGCTGCAAGCCCTCCAGTTTTTGCACTTGCAGCGCCAGATTCTGTTCCACGGACACGAACCCCTTGATACAGATAGCACCCCAACTTTGGAAGGAGAAGCTTGGCTCTTGAACAACGGATATGCCCAAGCAGAAGGTGTCGCGAATTTAGATCAAGTACCAGAGACAGGCGCACTGGTGGCAATTGGTTATCCTAAATTCAAAGGTGGCTTAGGAGGTTATGCACGCTATATCGCTATTTGCCCGCCCGACTGGAAATATGGTGTGTCGGTGGGTCAAATCCCGGAATCTCCTTTGCAAAAAGCAAATAAACCACTGCGTTGGGATCAACAGCTTAATGTACGGGTGCGATAAAGGACAACAAATTACCATGAATCTTGAACTGCTTTCCCTGTTTGCAGCCGATCACAAAGAACGCCAGGATTATCTTGTTTTCTTCAGGACTGCTGACTGCTGCGTTAGACCGATGGCTCATGTATCAAGGGAAACCGCAAAAGTATGGCACTCAGTTTGTCTCAGATGGCAACAGGTATCGGCTATGGGATGTTGATCCAACAACAACTGATACTGAACGAAGTCAGTGGAACGTACCCTCATTACAGCAGCAGCAAGCACAAGCAGAAGAATTCAACCAAACACAGCCAATACCGCCCATAACGGATCTACCCTAACGGCTCAAAGACGCAATCAAACGCTGGCAAGCTGAAGAGTCTACTGATTCTCAATGACTGCTGGTTGTGGAGCAAACTGAACCCTGGGATCAGGCATAAAAGTGTATCTCAGGTAAAACCC
Organism: Scytonema sp. PCC 10023; assembly: GCF_963920835.1. NCBI lineage: Bacteria > Bacillati > Cyanobacteriota > Cyanophyceae > Nostocales > Scytonemataceae > Scytonema > Scytonema sp. PCC 10023. The sequence goes on along the minus strand of NZ_CAWUDP010000060.1, from coordinate 18,439 downwards.
AGCCCAGACAAACAGAATAATCAACAAAGTACCGATACCGAGGGGACTAGGAAGCCAGAAAACCACTTCTATATGGTTTAACTCTCCCGGCTTGAGCTTCCATATCAACTGATGTCCATTCTTTTCTGGAAGGATGGCATTTTCGGTATTTTCCACACTCCGTGCGCCCCAAGCAGTGTTCAAGCTAAAGTCTAAATCGAGAATTGAACCAGGATTAGCCAAAACATTTCCATTGCTGGAAATTAGAGCAAGCGATCGCAAATCTAAGTCATAAATCAATCGATTCCGCACTAAAAGTAAGAAATTATTCTGAAACACCAGTAAGTTAGAGTCAATTCTCGGCAGTTCTGAGTTAGATTCACTCTTAACGGATTTAGATGTTTGAGTACCATTAGGGTGGAAAAATTCGTTAAACTTCGTTTGTAATTCTCGACCGCTACTGAAGGGAATCGAAACAATAACTTCTTGTTGAGAAAGCCGTCGTGTTTTACCTTCCAATTTACGGGCGCGACGTTCTATACTATTCAACCATTCATACACAGAATCGCCACTAAAACTGGTTAGTTTTTCTTCCAACTTAATGTGCTGCACAAACTCGCCGCCATTGCCACTGCCAAAATTAACGCCCACATTATAGTTGACACAACCAGATAGCAGCAGAGACGTTAACAGCACAACCCACAAAATAGGATTTCGGATTGGAAAAACGCGGTTAAATTTCCCAAGTACAAAACTCTTTCCTAAAGCATACAAATTCATGACAACAAAACCCCCAAAAAGTCAACTTATCTGTGCTTTCTCCTTCTCTGCGTCCTCAGCGCCTCTGCGGTTTAAAAACTAAACCAAATCAAGCTAGCGACCGTTAAACCAATGACAATCAACGCCAACCAGATAAAGCGATTATCTCTGGTATTTACCTGGTTGAGGTCAACAAATTCCGGATCAGGACGCATCTGCTGTTGGGAAGATTTGGTATTATTTGCACTCAAACGAATTTTAGCTTCATTGTCAGGTACTGCGCCTAAATCAGGAATTTCGGTCATCCATTCCTTTGGTCGGTTCAACCTGGGTGCTTTGAGGATGTAATGCACCTCCCTTGCTTGCTTACTAACTTCTAGATGGGGATGGCGCTTAAGTTGTTCACACAGGGCAAGAGCATCTTCTGTGCGCCCTGCTGCTTCATAAGCTGTCACCAACCAAATTTGTACCTCCCCACCAAGGCGAGAATTACGAGCCAAGAGGGCGCTTGCCTTTTCCAGTTCTTCAACAGCTTCTCGGTACTGCCCGTTTTCAAAAGCAACTTTCCCACTTTGGTATTTAGCTTTGGCAATTTCTAGACTTTCTGTACTCACGTTTTGCACAAAAATCGGCACTGTCTTCATTTTGCCAACAGTAGCTACCAAAGGTAGCAATATTTTTGGAATCCTTTACTTTAGCTGTTTTGTAGTAAGCGCTCTTTGCGCTCACTACGAATTTATCAAAACTAATACGGTTAGCCACTAGGCTATAAACTGGGAGCCAACGAGCATTGTACCGATACCAATGTCAGTAAAGATTTCCAACAGCAGTGCATGCGGGATGCGACCATCGACGATATGAGCTGCACGAACTCCTTGAGCAAGCGATCGCACGCAACAATTGACTTTGGGGATCATCCCACCACTGACGATACCTGTCGTAATCAATTCGCGGGCTTGTTGAATGTCTACTCTGGGAATCAGGGTAGAAGGGTCTTTATAATCTTTGAGAATTCCCCTGGTGTCAGTCAGCAAAATCAATTTTTCTGCTCCGATTGCTGCTGCTATTTCTCCAGCTACGGTGTCGGCGTTAATGTTGTACGATTGTCCTGACTCGTCTGCTGCAACGCTCGAAACTACGGGAATATAGCCATTGTTGACGAGTGTCTCCAAAATTTTGATATCAACACCGCTAACTTCCCCCACAAAGCCGATGCCTTCTTCACCTTGAGGACGAGCTGTGATTAAGTTACCATCTATGCCGCACAGTCCCACTGCTGAACCACCAGCTTGGTTAATCAAGGCGACTATTTCTTTATTCACTCGACCAACTAACACCATTTCTACCACATCCATTGTGGGGGCATCAGTCACTCGTAAACCATTTTTAAATTGCGGTTCAATTCCCAGTTTATCCAACCAACTATTAATTTCCGGTCCACCGCCATGTACCACAATTGGTCGTAAGCCGACGCATGATAAGAATACGATATCGCGGATGACTTTATCTTTGAGATTGCTATCTTTCATTGCCGCACCACCGTATTTGACAACAATGGTTCGACCAGTGAATTGTTGAATGTACGGTAGTGCTTCGCTTAGCACTTGTACGCGGCTGGCGGCATCTTGCCTTATGTACTCAGTTTCGCTGACCATCATGAGGAGCTATTGATAGATATCTTGAGTTTTCGTCTGGATCAATGACAATTACGGAAAAGAAAAAGTGTATTATGTAACAAGTGCCTAGAAGGACTTAACCTTAGGGCAAAAAAGTGGATATCTATATTAATAATCCTTTTAAGGAACTAAAAACTCATAAAATCTTCAAAGGCAGTCCAAATCTCTTCCACGTACAAACTGGAAATTTTTAGTTTTTACTCTCGATTGTTAATCTTTTGTTAAGAAAGTTCAGGATGAGAAACTTTTGGTTTGAGGACGCTGGGAATCTCCTCAATAATCCGTGTGGCAACTTGTTCTGGTGTTTCTCCTTCACTGATGGTGATTCGCAGATCCGCTTGTGCATAAAGAGGTTGTCGCACATCGAGGAGCGATCGCAGCTTGGCTTCGAGATCAGTATCTTGCAGCAGTGGTCTTGTTGTATCCTCTGCTAATCGGGCGCAAAGTATTTCCACGGGTACATCCAGCCAGACAATCAAGCCGTGGTGCAGGTAACTCCAGTTTTCTCGCCGTACGACAATACCCCCACCGGTTGCAATGACAAGTTTAGTGAAAGCACACACTTGTGACAGTACCTGACTTTCCAACTGGCGAAACGCTGCTTCCCCTTGTTCGCTAAAGAGTTGGGTTATCGGTTTATCACCCGCAGCTTTCTCAATTACGGTATCAGTATCAACAAACCCGTAGCCCAAATGTTCTGCTAACAAGCGCCCTACAGTCGTCTTGCCAACGCCCATCATGCCAATTAAGTACAGGTTGACTCCTTTCAACAAGTCATTAGTCATTTGTCATTAGTTATTGGTCATTAAGCTTGTAGTCAGGTTTAAGCACCACTACGAACCAATAACCAATTTACTTCAAATTTCGGTACCCAGACGCAAATCTCTGATGTAATTTTTCATTTGTGCTTCAAAAATTGAATAGCTCATCAGTAATGAGCTTGGTTTTTCTTGCATTAATTTAAAATTATCCTCAATCAATCGTTCCGCAACGTACTCTATCAAGACAGGGGTTTGGGAAAAGCGAGATCCTTGTCGCTCAATTAGAGAGCGCCTGTGCAATAACTCTATTGCTTCTAATATTAATCTTTGCGGCACTCGTGGTATAATCTCCGTCTGTAATTTACGCATTGAACCCAAATCTTGATTTAGAGACAGCCAGTACATAATAAGCTTTTCTAAGCTAGACAATCGATTAAACTGTTGGTCTAAAATCGCTCGAATGTCGCCAAAAACCCTAGTACCTTGCTCTAAAAATTCATAAATATTGCCTCCAAATAATTCTTGAATAGCGGTAGCAATTAATTTCATAAATAAGGGATTACCTGCATACCAATCAATTAATAATTTGCATTCCTCTTCTTTGAAATAAGGAAATCCTTTAATTTTCAAAATTTCCATGCTTTCGGCATTGCTTAACCCAGTTAATTTTAAACAACGAACAGGTAGCTTTTCTCCTTGAAAAGCAGAGATTCCTGGAGGTTTTTCTCGACTCGTTAAAACTAAGCAGCTTTGATGTTGAGAGTCGCCCACTCGTCTCATCAATTCTCCATAACCTTCATATCCTGGACGATAACGAATTTGAGGGAGATAGAATACAGAACAATTGTTCATGTTTGAGTGAGAGGCACTAGAGAGAGGATATATGTCTGACTCGCTAGTATACTCGCTGCTTAAAATCGCATCAAAATTATCTAATACGATGAGACAACGTGAAGAACGTAAACAATCAATGAGTTGCGAAATACTACCATCTACAACTTCTAAATCTTTTGTCTGTTGTGTAGGTGACAAAATTTTTATGAGTTGATTCAAGAAGAGATCTGGAGGAGGAGCAAAGTATAGCGAACGCCAAATCACATACTCAAACTTATCCTTAATTTGTTCTGCTAGCTTGACTGATAAAGCGGTTTTTCCAATTCCTCCCATACCCAAAAGGACAACAAGCCGACAGTGTTCTTGGACAATCCATTCTGTTATCTGAGCTAATTCTGTCGTCCTTCCGTGAAAAATACTAACATCAACGGCTTCACCCCAATCTTGTGTTTGGACTGATTTCATAGCAGTAAAATCGGTCTCTTTGATATTATTTGTCTTTATTTGGTTGATTTGGTTGCTGGTTGGCTCTATTTGGAGCAAAACTTTTTTATAACCTGCTTTTTCTAGTAAATGAGTCACCCGACTCCAATTTTTCACTTTAATTGAGTATCCTGCTTGGTTACTCAACATTTCTTCTATATATTTATACAACCCATTAGAAAGATAAACTCTGACCGTACTGCTACTACGACTTTGATAGACTAGATTGGCGATTTCCGCTGGACTAAACCCGCAAAGTAAACCTCGCAGGAATTTTTTTTCAACAGGTGTAAGACCTTTTCCTTTTGTAGAACTTAAATCAACGTATAATTTTTCTAGCTCCCAATTATTTTTAGCTTCTGTAAATTCCTCTTCTACCTTATTTGAATCAGATGCCGTCATTACCATTATTTATTTAGAATAACCCAAGGCAATATCATACCTATTTTTATATAAAGTCAAATTAAATACACTATGAATTTCTAACGAATTTCATAACATTTGTTAGGTGACTTATCTGTTCTGGGTTAGGTATCTTTAGGCTTAACAGAAACTTAATAAAAGTTGATTGAAACTTTATCCTGACGATATCGGTCAACATAAACAAGCGTAACTTACTATTTGCTGGGGCAATTCTATTTATTAGACAACACTGTGTTTCTACCAGCACTATGTTGGTGCCCCAGTAATGAGTTCCAGTAAGCTGTAGTCAACAAGTCAGTGTTTTCGTTCAAGGTGTAAAAGATGACTCGTTATCAGGAAAGGTGCAAAAAAGCTTTGCCAACTAAGCGGTTGAGGCACAAAGCCAATGCATATTTTATCTAAAAAAGCCCGATTAAATAAATATAAGTGTGCTCTAAGTGTGGTCGTTTGAGGTTTCAACCATGACTCGGATTCGAGATGTTGTGCAAAAAGCTTTAGCAACTGGCTATTTAACTGTTGAAGCAGAAAATCAACTGCGAGTGTTGCTGACAACCCGGTATGATATGGAGGACTTAAATGCTTTCATGAACTTGCAGGAAGCTGCCATGACTGGAAAAGTCAAGCAGGAGTCGCGTGAACGTTGTGGAATTTAGTAGAAAAGACTCAACGGCGAGGGCGTTTATCCTCATCCTCAAAATCGTCATCGAGAAACCCCCAATCATCATTTTCAGCTTGATTGGTTTCGGATTGATGAGTCGTCGGTGGTTGATAAGGGGGGATAATCACTCGATAATCAGCGTCGTAAACTGATTCAGTTTTCCCCACTCCAGAATTTTTCGGTTCGCGGTAGCTGTAGGAGTAAACTGAATCTGATTTAGAGCTGCTTTTGGGTTGTTGTTGACGTTCGTAAATGTTAGAGTCTCTGACTTCTGTATTTTGAGCATTAGGTGGTATGGGCGCTTCTTTTTTTTCTTCAAAGTCCCAATCATCTGTGCTGTTATCTGTTTCCCAATCATCATCAGAAGTATCACTGCTTCGCGTTGACTCAGTTTTGCTACCTGACGGTGAGCCAGAAGGAGGGGGGGTTGGTTCTTCCCTACGAGTTTGGCTTTGGCTTGTACGCCTTGTACTTGGACGCTCCCTAGGCGGGGTTCGACGTTGTACGGCAAAATAATTAGACAAATTGAATAAGCTTGTGACGAATACAGTTGTCAAACCACCAGCAGCAGTACTGAACAAAATCCAAATCGCCACTGGAATTGGTTTGGATTTCATCCCCAAAAATACCAGCGAGAGGACAGGGGACCAGTTCTGCACTAGTAAAAGCGTTAGTCCTCCCAGCACTGCCACTAACAAAATTAAGCGAAATACAGCCATAGTTGTTAGTCATTAGTCAATTAGTCATTAGTCAATTAGTCATTAGTCATTAGTCAATTAGTCATTAGTCATTGGTCATTAGTCATTGGTCATTGGTCATTAGTCATTAGTCATTAGTCATTAGTCATTGGTCATTGGTCATTGCTTCTCCCTCATCTCCCTCATCTCCCTCATCCCCCTCACCTCACTCATCCCCCTCATCTCCCTCACTCCCTCACTCCCTCACTCCCTCACTCCCTCATCCCCATCACCCCTATTGTGACTAATCTCGACGACCTTGCCATCTTTGAATTGGTATACAATCAATATCGAGTTGATCCAACGCACGGGCAACCACAAAATCAACTAAGTCCTCAATGGTTTTGGGATTGTGATACCAAGCGGTAATGGCGGGAACAACTCTGACTCCGGCTTCGGCTAGGGTGGTTAAGTTGCGAAGGTGAATCAAGCTAAAGGGAGTTTCACGGGGAACCACAACCAGCTTTCGCCCTTCTTTAAGTTGGACATCCGCTGCGCGTTCGAGTAAGTCGGAACTTAAACCAGCTGCTAACTTGGCTACAGTACTCATACTGCATGGAATAACAATCATCCCTAGGGTGCGAAAGGAACCACTGGCAATATTTGCCCCGACATCACTCCAAGGATGACAGCGTAGCTTACCCGCTTCTTCAACGACTGCTTGCTGTCGCCAAAATTGCTCTTGTTGAGTAGGTTCTACTGGCATACGGATATTCTGCTCAGATTGCCAAACCATGTAAGTTGACTTGGAAGCAACCAATTCAATTTCATAGTTGGCTTCTAGCAGAAATTTGAGAGCGCGAACGGCGTAAATCAGACCAGAGGCACCTGATACGCCTAAAATGAGCGGTTTTGTGTTATCGGACACGCTGTTAAATGTGGAAATTACCAGGAATTGGAGATGAAAAATTGCGAGGAAGACAAGGGACAGAAGCTGCTTCCTCAAGCGTGGGGACTAGGGTGGGGAGATGCGCTTATGCGGAGAGAAAAGATTTCCCCGCATAAGCGCGTCTGGGGTGTCTGGTGTATCCTCTTTGCTCAATCCCCAGTTTTTCATTGCTTTATTCATCCTCACCATACTGTTCTAAGTCATCCGGTTCCATATCCTCGTGTGCTAAGTACAAGTCTGAGTCATTGCGATTGGAAATGCTGACATCCTTGCCAAAAACAGCGCCATCGCTACCAACAGTGACTAAATCGATTTGCTGGCGGTAATAATCAACACTCTTAACCTGCACAGCGACGCGATCGCCTAGTCTGTAGGAAGCGCGATTTTTGCGACCAAACAATGCTTGTTGTCTGGCGCGATACTCATACCAATCGTCTTTGAGAGAACTGACGTGTACCAGTCCTTCCACCCGCAGTGGTACGCGAGGATTGCCAACTGTGTTTGACTCGGCTGGTGGAACTTCGATTTCTACAAAGAACCCGTAGGATTGGACTCCTGTGATCACACCAGTGAAAACCTCGCCGATACGCTGTTTCATCAGTGAGGCTCTTTGCAATCCTGCCAAGTCCGCTTCTGCTTCTTGAACTTCTTTTTCTCTATCATTGAGCTGGACAATCACCCTCATTAAATCGCTTTGAAGTTCTTGTTGCAATTCTGGCGGCAGGACGTTCCAGTTTATTTCACCGTGGCTGGAGGAGTGGCGCAGGTTGACACGTTCTTTGACACGGGTGTTGCGGCGATCGCGTCCGTGTTCAAGTAACGTATAAAATACCCTTTGCATCAGCAAATCTGGGTAACGCCGCAAGGGGGCGGTGAAATGGGTATATTCTGGTAATGCCAAGCCAAAGTGAGGTCCTTTGTTTATACCGTACGTAGCTGGCTTTAGTGTATCTTGCAACAAATACGTTAGTACTTGCTCGGATGCTGATTCTGCAAAAACTCTGGTCAACTGTTGATAATCTAGAGGTTGAATATCTATTTCCGGCTCTAAAGTCAGTTCAATGCCGAGATTGATTGCTAATTTCAGCATCTCTTGGACATCTTCGCTATCGGGTGCGCCTTGGATTCGCCAAATGGCAGGGATACCCAGGGCATTCAAATGGGTCGCCGTAAGTTGGTTAACCAGTAGCACAAACTCAGTTAATAGCGAGTGTACAGGTAAATCATTGGTCACCACACACCCCAAAGCGCCCTCATCATAGTATGGATTTTGGTTTGGTGGCAGATTTAACTGCAAGCAGCCACGACCCAAGCGTACCTGTTTTAATAACTGCTGTAAACTACCGAGTTGTTGAATTATCTCTAGGATTTGCGCTGAGTGGTCGGCAGATTGATTACTCAGAATTGCCTCTGTTTGTTGTTCGCTCAATGCGACGTCTACTTTGACAACGCTGGGTTGAATTTCCCACTCCAGCACAACTCCCGATTTTGAATCAACTGTTATTAAAAAAGATAGAGCCAAGCGATCGCTTCCGGGCAATAAACCACAGCGTTCCGCAACCACTTCTGGCAACATCGACAACACCAATTCTCCCAGATACACTGAGCGCCCGCGCTTGAGTGCTTCTCGATCAAGGGCTTCGTCTGGTTGAATCAGGTGACAAATATCAGCAATATGAAAACCCAACCGCCAATTTCCCGCGCTTGTTTTCTCTAAGGTGAAAGCATTTTCTATCACCTTCGAGTCATTGCTGTTGCCAATAATTGCCAAGGTTAATGAGTGCCGCAAATCCAGCCGATTTTTCAAATCTGCCTTGAGCAGCTTTTTGGGCAATTTTGAGGCTGCTTCTTGTACGGCTTCTGGAAAAGTCCGCGAAAGGTCGTGCTTGCAGGTGACTAAATCTATATCCGCCGCCGCTTCTGCATCGCTCCCAAGGATTTGCACAACCCGACCCAATGGTGGATATTGTGCTAATGGGTAACGCAAAATTTCCACATGAGCGAGGTGGTCAATTGCTTGTTCCAACTTAATGCCTTCTGCTTGCACTTTAAGTTCAAACAGGAGCCTATCGTCTAAGGGAACGGCACGATATCCACTTTCTACCTGCTTAATCCGCGCTAGTAAGGTGTGATTTGAGCGTTCTAAGATTAACTTGACTTCTCCTTCTGGGGAGCGACGACGACTACCTTCTTTAAGAACTCTAACCAAAACGCGATCGCCATTCCAAGCATTACTCAGATGGCTTTCCCGGATATAAATATCTTCGGCTCCTTCCACATCTTGAATTGCAAAGCAAAAGCCTTTACTGGAACAACGGAGTTTTGCTTCAATCAGCCCTTCTTCTGTGACTCGACGATACTTGCCACGTTCTTTGACTAAAACCCCGATTCTTTCCAGTATTTCCAAAGCAATATGAAGTTTTTGTAAACTAGCTTCATCTTCGCAACCAAGTTTCTTTTCCAAAAGTTTACGAGCCACTAATTTATCATCAGTGAAATTTGCCAGAAGTGTAGCGATTGAAAATTCCATGCAGTGAACCGGCCTTTGGTCAAAACATCATTTTTTTTTGAATCTGGTTCTGTGCTGTGTACCCTCACGACTACAGACACTCTTCGGGAAACGAATTGCCCAACAATCTTTGGGCACTGCACGAACATCTCAGAGCGTCAATACGTTCAAGTTCCTTCTCTTAGACAATCTTTCAAAGTACGCCCGTTTGAGATTTTGCCCCCTCGGTAATTACGCAACGGGTGTTTGAGTTACGTACGTTGGAGAAGTCTCCACGCTGCCCAAAAGCACTCTTTAGGGAAATCGCAGGTGTTGGATTGTCTGGTTTGAAGGTACTTTTACGCCATGTGACTCTGATTTTTAACTAGGAGAAACTGCCGACAAATCCAATTGACCCATATGTAGGATCGGAAACAATTAGATCAGCAGCAAACAAGCTGTGAGGAAGAACCATTCCTTCATTATTGTAGATACAGAGCGCACTTACAGAAAATACTTCTACATTACTAATTAGGTAATTAGTATAGCAAGGACAACGAAATCACCTTTGGTCAACAAGCAGTAGCCAAAAATTTGCTCGAAAAACCTCGTGCTACAATCAGGACACGGATTAAATCAGTCATCAGTCATCAGTGATCAGTCATCAATTATCAGTGAACAGGCGGATGAAACTGATAACTGGTCATTGGTAACTGCTAATTGTTCAAGCGTTCTTCGTTGGCACTCATCAAGTGAGACTATGTTGTACATAACCCAACAACGAGTCCAAGCTTGGACACAGCTTTTAGCAGCAAACCCTTTATTCAACAGACTTTCGATTGGTGGCAGTATTATGTTGGCTCAATTTCGGAGCAAATATCCCGAAGGCAATCTGATTTCTGAATTAGTGCAAATTTATCACGGTAAATATATTGTTCGGGCAAGTGTACAAATTGATGGTGTTACCCGCGCCACTGGAATGGCTGCAGCAGAAACACTCGAAGAAGCAGAAGACCAAGCTAGAAATCGGGCGCTGGTAGTTTTAGGAATCACCAGTTCGCCACAGGAGTCAGTAGTTGTTTCAGCAGAACCTGCTAACCAGGTAAAGCCAACCCCAACTTTTACAATAAACCAAGTCAACGATACATATTCCCCTGTCAACAGTTTTCCTCAAACAGAAGTAACTCCAACCCCCCCAGCAGTTTCATCTGTCAACAGTTTTCCTAAAACAGAAGGAACTCCAACCCCCCCAGCAGTTTCATCTGTCATCGGGAAAAACGATACTAAAAACCAAGAGTTCATTGAACGCTTTCCTACTGATGACAAGCAGGAAACTCAATTCGACACCCCATTGGAAAACTTGGGAATGATCTCTGGTAACCAAGAAAATAACACGATACCTGAGATTTCTCCAAGTAATGTGACACCCTTTGGGTCACGCAGTTACAGCAGTTTGTCAGAAGATCTTGGAACCCAAACAGCAACAGCGAAGAAAAAGAAGAAGAGCGAACCTGTTGATCAGTCGGATGATATCGCTAAAATCGGTGTGGAAATGCAGCGCCTAGGTTGGACAACAGACCAGGGGCGAGATTATCTGATTAAAACTTATGGCAAGCGATCGCGTCATTTACTGAGTGACGACGAATTGCACGATTTCCTCAGATACTTAGAATCTCAACCTACGCCCCTAGATCCATTAGCAGGATTTTGAAACAGTGAACAGTCATCAGTCAACAATGAATAATTGATAACTGATAACTGTTCACTAATAACTGATAACTGATAACTGACTACACCACAGCCATTGGACGGCTACCAGCAGCGTGACGGTCAATTACAAGATCAATTAAGCCATAATCCTTTGCTTCCTCTGGCGACATAAAGAAGTCTCTTTCTGTATCCTCAGCAATTTTTTCATATGGCTGACCAGTGTTCTCGGCTAAATATTGATTGAGCTGCTGCTTATGGTAAAGGATTTCGCGTGCCTGAATTTCGATATCAGTCGCTTGTCCTTGAGCGCCACCCAAAGGTTGGTGAATCATAATCCGAGAATGGGGTAAACTCATCCGCTTACCCTTGGTACCAGCAGTGAGGAGAAAAGCACCCATACTCGCTGCCAAACCGGTACATATTGTACAGATGTTTGGGCGGATGTGCCTCATAGTGTCGAATATCCCCATACCTGCCGTTACCGAACCACCAGGAGAGTTTATATACATATAAATGTCTTTCTCCGAGTCTTCTGCATCCAAGAACAGCAGTTGGGCAACAATCAAGTTAGCTACGTTGTTATCAATCGGCTGTCCCAAAAAAAGGATGCGCTCACGCAACAGCCGTGAGTAAATATCAAAGGCGCGTTCGCCACGACCTGATTGTTCAATAACGATAGGAATCATGCAGATTGTTTGTAACTAATTTACATACATTTTATCGATTGCAACGGCTGATTGTTTTCCTGAACCCCGAACCTAATTTTGAAAAAAAATTCGTGCAAGAAGCAGTAGTGGTTCATCGCACTAATTCTGATGGGTTACAAGATCCCCGATTTCTTTAAGAAGTCGGGGATCTCACCCCTAGGACATATCAAAACTAATCAAACAAACCACTAGCAGTATCTGAAGTCACCGCGAACTGAAGGCTTTAATGCTTAGAAAACTCAGATCTTGCACCCAACAAGAGCCAGAGGCTCTAATATTTCGTTACCAGGTTGAACCTGGTAACGAGGGTTTGGAGCCTCTGACTACTCACTGTTGCAACAGGTGCAAGATCTCAGAAAATTTACTTTTTTGTCTGTTTATAGTTCCGCTTTACGTAGTCAAATATAGGCAGACTACTACACACGGGTTTAAGCAACAACTATTTTACCGTTGGCACGGCAGAACATAGTTGTTTTTCGCCTTGGATGTACTACCAGACATCCCCTATCCCTCTAGAACTAGTTAGTTAATTTGGGATTACTTTTAGTTTTAGATTAAGGTCTGCTTAATCTTTTTTGAGGTAGCTCAAGATTGAATGCTCAGTATTAGAGTAGCATTTTTTTGTAAATATAAGGCTATATTAGACTAGATTTTTAGTAAAGTTTTTTCATACCTGTGTAGTAGGTTATGCCGGAAACAAACATACCATTTAACAAAATGTCAAAAGCCATAAAACACATGGGTTTTTGAATGCCTGAATTCGCCAAAGCGGTACTAGTTATTTCTACGGGAGTTGACTACTTTTGTCACAAAGCTTTCGTCTTGTTACGTTTGTGTAAATTTGTCAGCATTTTTACTAGGTCTTTTCCGGAATAGAAATGCTTTGTTGGGTAGATAAATAATACAGGGAGCAATCGATATAACAAATTGTACTCAAAATGTCACCCACCTAAAGTTAGAGGAAGTTGCCATGATCGAAAAACTTGTGCAAGCCGCCATCATCACCTTCTTACTCCACCTGATAGCAGGTCTTAGCCCAACGACAATTAACACAGAGGCAACACCAACTTCAGGTACGATGTCAGCTCCAATTGCAAGAGCAGTGCTTAACTCAGTTGATTGACATCCCTACTACCGAAATATCGCGCTTGCTCATTTCGGTAAAAAGTCGGGAGATTCTTGGTTCCACGAGTCCACTTAGATTAAACTCCTTGCGGTATCGCGCCCCAGAGGTGGTTCTCTCCCCAAGCGTTAACTTTCGGAGGCAAGAGCGGTAGTTGGATTGCCCCAAAATTTGTTTGAGTTTAATGCTGTTCGTCTAGTTCCCATGTAGACGCGAAGCGGCTTCCCGAAGGGTAGATTTTACCTATTCCTGGGTAAGAACTAGAACTATGGAATAGAACTGCATATCTTCAATTGTCAAGGTGAGCGCGTCTGCATATTAGGCAGCAATTGGGTTTTTTAAGTGGTTGATTACCCTTCCACTACAGGTATCTTAATCATGTTGACGGCAATTAAAATTGCCGTTGGGGCTACATCTCCTATCTCAAAGATAAGGAGTTTTGCGCCTATCGCGTAGGGTGATAAAATTACCTTACCAAAGCGATAGGGTTTGGAAATCATCAGCCTGCTTATGTAATTCGCCCAACGATAAAGTTGTGAAAGGCGTTTGAATCAATATCTCTGTAACGAGCTAGACTAAGCAAAGAAGTCTGTCCACAGGCATCTTATCATGACTAATCGTCTGGCTCAAGCTCAAAGTCTCTACCTCCGCAAACACGCCGAAAACCCTATTGATTGGTGGTCTTGGTGTGATGAAGCACTTGCAACGGCAAAGGCACAGAATAAACCAATATTTCTTTCCATTGGCTACTCCAGTTGCCACTGGTGTACTGTTATGGAAGGTGAAGCTTTTTCCGATGCGGCTATTGCCCAGTACATGAACGGCAACTTTCTTCCTATAAAAGTAGATAGGGAAGAAAGACCAGACCTTGATAGCATTTATATGCAAGCTTTGCAAATGATGAGCGGTCAAGGGGGTTGGCCTTTGAACGTTTTTCTCACCCCAGATGATTTAGTACCATTCTACGCTGGTACCTACTTCCCAGTTGAACCGCGCTACGGTCGTCCTGGCTTTTTGCAAGTCCTGCAAGCAATTCGTCACTACTACGATACAGAAAAAGAAGATTTACGCGATCGCAAAGCAGTCATTCTTGAGTCACTCCTCACCTCCGCAGTGTTGCAAGCCGATGGAGTCACAGAATCTCAAGATAGAGAATTATTGCACAAAGGTTGGGAAACTTCTACAGGTATCATCACACCCAATCAAACCGGTAACAGCTTCCCGATGATTCCTTACGCAGAACTTGCATTAAGGGGAACCAGGTTTGATTTTGAATCGCGGTATGATGGCAAGCAAGTTTGTACCCAGCGGGGACTAGACCTCGCACTGGGCGGGATTTATGATCATGTAGCAGGTGGCTTTCACCGCTACACTGTAGACCATACCTGGACAGTGCCGCACTTTGAAAAGATGCTCTACGACAACGGTCAGATTGTAGAGTATCTCGCTAATTTGTGGAACGCAGGAGTCCAAGAGCCAGCTTTTGAACGGGCGATCGCCAAAACAGTCGAATGGCTGAAGCGAGAAATGACTGCGCCAACTGGCTACTTTTATGCAGCCCAAGATGCAGATAGTTTCACCACTCCCACAGAAGCAGAACCAGAGGAAGGCGCGTTTTACGTCTGGAGTTACAGCGAATTGCAGCAACTGCTGACTCCTGAAGAACTAACAGAATTGCAACAGCAGTTTACAGTTACGCCTAATGGTAACTTTGAGGGTAAGAATGTGTTGCAAAGACGGAATGCGCTTAAGCTGAGTGAAACGCTGGAAACAGTACTCGCCAAGCTGTTTGCAATTCGCTATGGTGCAACACCTGAGTCAGTAGAGACTTTCCCCCCCGCCCGCAACAATCAAGAAGCGAAAACCGAAAACTGGAAAGGACGCATTCCCGCGGTGACAGACACAAAGATGATTGTCGCCTGGAATAGCTTGATGATTTCCGGTTTAGCAAGGGCGTATGGAGTCTTTCAACAACCAGAGTATCTCGAACTAGCAGCAACAGCAGCGAACTTTATCTTGGATCATCAGTTTGTGGATGGGCGTTTCCATCGATTGAATTACGAAGGTGAAGCTACGGTACTCGCTCAGTCTGAAGATTACGCCTTTTTTATCAAAGCGCTACTCGATTTACACCAAGTTTCACTGACTCACAACTCATCTTCCTTGTGGCTGGAAAGAGCGATCGCCATCCAAGAGGAATTCCACGAATATCTTTGGAGCGTTGAACTAGGTGGGTACTACAACACATCGAGTGACGCAAGTCAAGATTTAATTGTGCGAGAGCGGAGCTATGCAGATAATGCCACACCTTCGGCTAATGGAGTAGCGATCGCCAATCTTGTCCGTCTCGCTCTCCTCACCGACAATCTGCATTATTTGGATTTAGCCGAGCAAGGGTTAAAAGCATTTAGAAGTGTGATGAGCCGCGCTCCCCAAGCTTGTCCTAGTTTGTTTATAGCCTTGGATTGGTATCGTAACTGTACCTTAATCCGCACCACCACAGACCAGGTACATTCTCTGATCCCGAAGTATTTACCGAGTACTGCCTTGGTTGCGGTAGCTAAATTACCAGAGGGAAGTGTTGGCTTAGTTTGCCAAGGGTTGAAGTGTCTTGCACCAGCAGAAAGTTTGGATAAGTTGTTGCAGCAAGTGCAGCAGAGTCAGCTCAGGGGATGATTGTATAAGTAGGATGTGTTACGGCTACGTAAGGATTGGAAACTTTGAGAAAGTGAGAACTTGCCGTAACGCATCGCATTGATTGGTGCATTTGTTAAGGAATAAGTAGGATGTGTTACGGCTATGTAAGGATTGGAAACTTTGAGAAAGTGAGAACTTGCCGTAACGCATCGCATTGATTGGTGCATTGCTGCGTTTGTTGTTGCCTCATGCCCTTATATTTACCCGCGATTGTCGCTTCACCCCACCCCGGTTTGTAAGAGCGCCAAAACCTCCCCTCCCCGCTTGCGGGGAGGGGTAAGGGGTGGGGTAAATCAACGTGGGATAAAGGTTTGATATCATGTCCGCTCAATTACCAACAAATCCTGGAAAACCCCACCCCGGTTTGTAAGAGCGCCAAAACCTCCCCTCCCCGATGCCTTGGGGAGGGGATTAAAGGGTAGGGTAAATCAACGTGGGATAAACGTTTCAACGTGATTGTTGACACCAATGACTTCTAGTCCCCCCGGATATAGGACGGGCAAGATGCCCATCCCACAAGAATCAAGAACTATGTTCTTTCCAATTGAGAACCACTATAGTAGGCAATGCCCACACTACAGAAAAAAACCTCACCCCCTTCCCCTCTCCTTAGCAAGGAGAGGGGTGCCCGTAAGGGCGGGGTGAGGTGATACGCGTGAATACAACTCGCTGACAATGTTGTGATACTTAACGATGAGCTTTTAATACTCGCCAACGACATATAAACACTCGACGCTGAGTCTGAAACACTCGCCAACGACATACAAACACTCGACGCCGAGTTGTCAATTCTCACCCACGAGCAAATTAGCGAGATTAAGATAGAGAAAAGTCTCTCACAGCTAAAATAACACCCCCCTTACCTCAAGCTCAACATGGTCGATTGGAGTGGCTATCTCAACTCAGTTTGCCAAGCTTACGCCCAATGGTGGCAAGTCTACACCTTCACAGATGTCCTTGGACGCAAGAAAGCAGAACCGCGATCGCACATTCCCCTGTTGGACTTGGGTTTGATGGTACAAACACTTGAGCATGAACAGCAACGTGAGAAGCAGGAGAAAATTGAGCGCTTCAGTGTTTTGGAAGGTTTGCGGAAATATGCACCAGACCATGTGCTATTAGTAGGACGACCAGGATCAGGAAAATCCACAGCATTAGCGCGGTTATTGCTAGAACAATCAAATAATAATGTAGAGACGCGCCATGGCGCGTCTATAAATGGCGTGTCTATAAATGGCGTGTCTATAAATGGCGCGTCTATAAATGGCGCGTCTCCTATTCCCGTACTGGTAGAGTTGAGGTATTACCAGAAATCAGTACTGGAGTTGATCCAGAATTTTTTCAAACGGCATAAATTGTTCTTAGAGATTACCGAAATTGAAAAGTTGCTGTTTGATGGGCAATTCTTTCTGCTAGTCGATGGTGTCAACGAATTACCATCAGAAGACGCAAGGCGAGACTTAAAAGCATTCCGCCAGAACCACCCCCAAACACCAATGATATTCACCACACGAGATTTAGGGGTAGGTGGTGACTTGGATATTGCCAAAAAACTGGAAATGCAACCCCTGACAGAAGAACAGATGCAGCAGTTTGTCCGCGCCTATCTCCCAGAACAGGGTGAGGAGATGCTGAGACAGTTGGGCGATCGGTTGAAGGAATTTGGGCAAACGCCACTGCTGTTGTGGATGCTGTGTTCTGTTTTTGTTCAAAACCAGAACAGAGTCCCGTCAAATCTGGGTTCCGTGTTTCGTCTGTTTACCCAGACTTATGATCAAAAACTCAAACAAGATATCCCAACCACTGGAGATTTTCGCCGTTGGTGTCACAAGCTGTTGCAACATTTAGCTTGGGTGATGACTCAAGGGGAAGCGTTGACAGATTTGCAAGTCGCCATTCCCAGACAGCAAGCTGAAGCTGTGCTAACGGAATTTTTACGAGATAAGGTGGCTCATTCAGAGAATTGTGCTTTAAAGTGGCTGCAAGATTTACTCAACCATCACCTCATTCAACTAAGCGCAGACAATAAAATTGAATTTCGCCACCAACTGATTCAGGAATACTACACCGCAGAATATCTGCTAACGCGGTTAAGCAACTTAAGCGATGACAGCCTGAAACGAGAGTATCTCAATTATCTCAAATGGACAGAACCCCTAGCACTGATGGTGGAGTTACTGGATAATGAGGCGCAGGCAGTGCGAGTGGTGAAACTAGGTTTAGAAGTGGATTGGCAACTAGGGGCGAGGTTGGCAGGAGCGGTAAAACAAGAATTGCAGGAAAAAACAGTTGATTTAATTGCTGATTTAAAACTTCCTCAATTACCTAAAGTTAAACTTTTTGAAATCAGCAAAAGTGAAAAAGCAATTCCTTTTCTTCAAAAAGCGACAGAACATCAAGACTCTCATGTGCGTTCTAGAGCGGCAGATGCCCTAGGACAAATCAAATCAGAAGCGGCAATTCCACAGTTAATTAAACTCCTAGAAGATGAAGATTCTTATGTGCGTTCTAGAGC
>NZ_CAWUDP010000059.1:0-70599 GCF_963920835.1 Scytonema sp. PCC 10023 | reverse complement strand
AGTCGCTCTTGAGCCTACACTGTACTGTACTCAGTCAGTGTAGGAGTATGTCACTTGGAATTGAAGTAGCGTTAAATCAAACATCCACTTTTAATGTTAAACCACCGCCCGAGCTACCTCCCGAACGGATCGGCTTTGCAGATTTAATAGTTGACCCGGATGGCAAACTGCGCCGCAGTCTTCTTGCAAGTAAGACTTATACAGGAGAACTCAAATACTCCCTACCTCTACGTCTAGCACAAGTCTACTTGAGTAAACAAGGAATTGCGTTTCATCATGGCAGTCGTTCAAAAGATCCCATCCAGTTTGGTTCAAGTCAACTCGTTCGCTTCCTCCCCAATTCTGGTGGATATGTGAGATCTGACGCCAACGGCTTTCAGGTGCTACTCAACTTTCGCTCTCATAAGCAACCTTTTCGTACCCTATCTCTTAGAGATATCTTGACCGGGAAAGTCGATCCCAGTTGGATTCGCGATCGCGTCATAATTGTTGGCATGACCGCAGCCAGCGTTAAAGATAGATTTATCACTTCGGCGGTTAAACGCACCCTCTACACCACCGTTTTAGGAGTTGAAGAATCTTTTAACCACTACCAATGGATTTATGGCGTGGAAATTCACGCTCATGCCACAAGCCAAATCATCAGTAGCGTTTTAGACAGGCGACCACTGTTAAAAGTTTGGTCAGACATTTGGGAGTATCTGTGGATTTTAGCTTGGGGTTTATTGGGGATCGTCTTGGGACTCATTCTCCAATCCCCTTGGAAAACATTATTGAGCCTTGGGATAGCTAGCATCGGACTCGTTGGGATTTGTTATATTGTCCTAGTTGTGGGTTGGTGGATTCCCTTAGTACCAGCCTTGCTGGCTCTTGCGGGTGCGGGACTGACCACATCTTTTTTTGATCGGGATTTACGTAGCAGTACTACTCGAACAGCGCTCTTTAACTCTCAAGCGATCATTTGAGGCAATTCACAACGGACCTTTGCAAAGTTTAGCTGTCATCTTAAGAAGTCTGGGCGAAGAAGATATATCGCCCGAGCAATTGCGTAAGCAACTTCAAGAATTGAATCAGGAGTTGCGGAGTATCCCGGATTCTCTGAGTCACGAAATGCTAAGTCGCGATGACAGTCTTTGTCTAGAGGGAAATGTCGTTTTCGATCTACAAACTCCCATTGCCGATCTACTTTATTACGTTTACGACATTACCTTAAGAAGAAACTTTCAGAGCATATCAACAAGTAGGTCAGTTTGCTGAAGCGATCGCCCAATTAGATCAAGTTATCGCTTACTACCGCCAGAAAAACGAGCTTACCAACGTGGGGCGGATGCTAACGGAACAGGCTCAGATATACAGTCGCTTGGGGCAGCACCGACGGGCAGTTACAATTTTGTGCGGTCAAAATCATGCAGTAGCCTGCAGTCAAGATAGTGCCTTGGGAATTGCTCAGCGCCACTCAGATTATCTTGGCGAAGTAGCAGCTTGGGGTAGTTTGGGAAATACTCATCGTCTTCAAGGCGAATACGACCAAGCTATTCAAGATTTTGAACGCAGCAATGAAATTGCTAAGCGCATAGATAATCAAACTTACATAGCGTCTACCCTAAATGGTTTAGCCAATACCTACGCCTTTGTTGCCCTTCGCAATGAGCGTCGTGTCCAATTTGCCCGCGAGGTAGGTGATCAGAAAGCTGTGGAAAAATTCCAGCAAGAAACCACAAAAAATCGCCACCAGGCGGTACAGTATTTTGAGCAAAGCCTGGATCTAGCTCGCAGCCAGAACGACAAAGCAAACGAAGTGCGATCGCTATTAGGTTTAGTTAGGCTTTATCATCGCCAACACCTTGACAATCCGGATGCCAACAATACGCTACAGCAAGCGATGGTCGTTAATGAACAGTTAAGCGACTCTCGCGATAAAGCTTATGGAGCAATCCAACTTGCCCATCTTCTACAACTCCTTACCCATAGGGACGAAGTTGCTGATACTGAAGGGGCGGCTCAATGCTTGGAGACAGAATTGTCACCCAAACCTGTTGAGTTACTTAATAAAGCTGTGGCAATTGCTCAAAAAATACAGGATCTCGAAGTGGAATCCTTTGCCAAAGGTCGGTTGGGGCACATTTATGAATGTCGTAAGGACTATCAACGCTCCCTCAATTTTACCCAACAAGCGCTTGTGAACACTGCCGCTAATGAAAGCCTTTACTTGTGGGCATGGCAGGCAGGACGACTATTTAAAGCTCAAGGTCGGGTGAAAGAAGCGATTAATTTTTATGAAAAATCTGTTGACAGCCTCAAAAGTATCCGCAATGACCTTGCCCTGCAACAGCGAGATTTTCAGTTTGACTTTCGGGACAACGTTGAACCAGTTTACCGCGAATTACTTGAGTTGCGCTTAGAGCAAACTAACAATCTTCGGGGAGCGGAGATTCAACAGAATTTGGAGTTTGTACTCCCAATAGTGGATGAGTTAAGGTTAGCAGAACTGCAAAATTATTTAGGTAATGATTGTGATTTAGCACCCATTCAGAAACCAGTGGCGTTGGTGGGCAAAAGCACTGCTGTTATCAGTTCGATTATCCTCAAAGAGCGTCTTGCCATCATTCTTACCCTACCTGACGGTGAGAAGAAATTGAAGTCAAAACTTTTTTGGGTAGCTCTACCGCGTCAGGAACTCAGGGATATTATCAATGATTTGCGCGTCCAACTAGAAAAGCGCTCTGATTTGGAAAACACTTATAAAGCTAAATCGCAACAGGTGTATGACTGGTTCATTCGTCCTTTGATTCCCGATTTAGTGTCAGAGAAAATCGAAAGTTTAGTGTTTATCTCTGACGGAATTCTACGGAGTATCCCAATGGCAGCGCTATTTGACGGCAAGCAATTCTTGATTGAGAAGTATGCGATCGCCACTGCAAGTGCGCTGACTCTAACAAATCCCACGCAATTCAATCCGGTTGAACTGCGGGTATTAGCTTTCGGCTTGACAGAGCCAGCTACCGTTAAGACAGATACTGGTTCAAGATTTTTTGAACCCCTCAGCGCTGTCAAGTCAGAAGTTAACAGTATTACCACTAATATATCTGGGAGCAAGGGGTTATTGGATCAAGAGTTTACACCTGATCGCTTGCAACAAGAGTTAGAAAAAAATGTTTACCCAGTGATTCACTTAGCGACTCATGGCAAGTTTGGAATTGATTCTAGAGAAACATTCTTAGTCACTGGAAAGTTAGTTGAAGAAAACCGCCAAAAATCTCCCACAACTGAGCGCTACAATGAAAAGCTGACAATGAACGATCTTTATCAACTTATTAGCAACACTCGCAATGGCGCTCTTCGCTCCCCCCGCAGGGGCGATCTTCTCAGTCCGATTAAATTACTGACCTTGACAGCTTGTGAAACAGCAGTAGGTAGCGATCGTGAAACTCTGGGTCTTGCTGGTATCTCCATACAAGCAGGAGCTCAAAGTACCATCGCAAGTCTTTGGAAAGTTGACGATACAGCAACGGTGCAACTGATTGTCAAATTTTATCAAACCTGGAGTAGCGGACTGAGTAAAGCTAAAGCTCTACAGGCAACTCAAATAGCTTGGCTCCAAGCGCATCAGCAGGATCTCGAAAGTCACCCCGGATATTGGGCACCATTTATTCTTATTGGCAATTGGTTATAACTTGGCGCTTTCATATCAATGGATACTGTTGTCGAAATATAATCCTTCGTCAATTTCTCTTACTTCTTGATCTAAACGAAGTCGTGAGGTACTTTTCGGATTTGCAGCCAAAATCAAAATCTTTCGAGCTACAACATTGCTGGACATACACGGTTGAGTAAATGATTTATTTTTTAGTGTATATTTTTCTTTTGCGATCGCTCCATTGACAATTACAAATTGTCGCTTCAATAACTTACTCGAACAATAAACCGGATTAAACTTCGGTTATTAGTTTTCAACACGGAGAGAGGCAACTCCTCATCGACATCACTCCCGCGTTGACCTACGGTCAACATAGGGAGGCAGCGCGTTGGACGGGTTTCCCGGCGTGTGATTCGCCTGCCGTTCGGATGTCAATTCGTCTTGCCCGCCAGAGCAATCCCGTCACCAAGCTTTCAGCTATGGTGCGGGGCTTACGGCGAAGAAGCTAACCTCAAAAGGTTGTCTGGTGCATTCAATTAAGAACCGCTATAAATACCCCTCTTTCTCAGCGAATTTACGTAACCGAGGAATACACTGGCGTTGATAAAAACTACTCAAAGTAGAAACTGGTAGCCCAAATTCTGCTGACAGTTCCTTCCAACTCTCTTCCGGCGGCAAACGTTTCAAAATTAACACTTGACAATTCACTTGCGGACGCGCTTGAATATGAGTCTGGCGCAGTTCTCCGTCCTCATCTTGCTCTGCCCAGAACCTAACGTTTTCTAAAATGGGAGGAACATCAGGTTCAGCAGGAAGGGTATCTACAGGGTCAATGATTTCATTTGCATCACCTGAGGAAGACTGATTGATATTGGCAGAGACTGTTCTGGCTTGTTGTCGCTGCTGGTTGCGGTAAAAGTCTTGCAGTCTACGTTTTAAGTAAACATTCAGCCAAGTTATGACAGTGCCTAACTCAGGGTCATACGTTTGACCTGTTGTACCTTCACAAATATTGCGACAAAAATACAACCAGGTTTGTTGCAGTGCATCCTGATAATGGGGAGTACTTTCCCTCCATAGTTTGCTAGCACTCAAGCGAATGATTCGCGTGAGCAGTTTTTGACGTTCTGGGCTTCCAGGTGGGTGTCCACAGGCTTCGTCAACTAAGCGGCGTAAAAGTTCCTCCAGTCGGTCCATAGCAGTTGTCGCAAACAGAGCAAGCATTTTCAGTATTGCTCACAAGGGGACTCTGGAGCATTACCCCTTGTCGTGATATTGTCTGCTTTGCTGCTTTTGTTGCTAACTTATAATTCCTGCTTGACCTCACCCCAACCCTCTCCTTCCTAAGGAGAGGGGGAGGCTCTTGAGGTTGTTCGTTTTTTATAAGTGTTCATCCGGACATGATATCATTTGAATCAAGTAATTATTTATCTGTGTCCATCTGTACGGCAGTTGCTACCCTGCGGGAAGCCCTTCTCCTGTCGGAGACGCTGCGCGAACGGGTATGTCTTCGACACGCCTATGTCCTGAGCCCTTCGGGCACGGCTTGAGGCCGAACGGACACGCTGAGTCCCTGTCGGGACACGCTTCGCGAACGCGAACGGCGAACGCAGTCGCTGTGAGTTCACCGAAACCCTCCTGCATAGCGCTGTCTCACCGCCCTTCGGGCGTCTACAAGGGGGGGAACCCCAACGCCAGTCGCCTGGGTCGGGAAAGCCTCCTGCATAGCGCTGGCGCAGCAACGCACGCAAGAGTCCATCTGTGGTTCATTATTTCTTTGGTGTACCTTACTCCGGGTTGCAGCAAACCGCTATAAAGTGCAATCTCATAGAGAATTAGCTTCATTAAGTAGGAAAAATTTGGCATCTCATCCCACCTTCCCATCCTCCTCTTCAGCGGATGAATTTCAAGCTTTCGGCTTTTTGCACAAAGAAATCAGTGAAGATACTCATAACAGTGCGCTGGCGCAATTTGATATTGGCATTGATTGACATACCTGATTGGAGTGGAAGTTGACGATTATGAATCAGCACTGTTTGCCTATCCAAGCGTACTTTTGCTGGAAAACGGTAGAAATTATAAATTTGGTCTGGGGGTAGGGCATCTGAACCAATCGAAATGAGCTCCCCCTTGATATCACCATACTGTTGGAAAGGAAAGGAATCAATTCTCACATCGACATTCTGTCCTTCTTTGACAAAGCCGATATCGCGGTTCGTGATGTAGACTTTGGCAATCAAGTTATCTTTAGGAACAATTTTCAGAATTGGTTCACTCGAGTTAACCACAAATCCTGGAGTTTTGGCTTTGAGTTCAAAAACTGTTCCGTCCACTGGAGAGGTTATTTTCTGATACTTCAAGGTAGATTGCGCCTCACTTATCTGACTGTCAATCTCGTTGATTTTCTTCTGATTTTCCAAAATTATCTTCGTAAGCTGGCTGTCAATTTCGGCTATGCTCTTGTCATTTGCCGTAATTCGTGATAGTAAATCTTCTTTAGATAGAGCCTCAGTATTGCGGAGTTTTTCTTGTGCCTGGGTAATTGCTAACTTTAATTGCTGTTGTTCTTTCGTCAGTCGGACAACTTCCGCCTGGGATTTGAGAACTTCCTGCTGCTGTGTCAAGAACCTCATCCGGGGAAAAGCGCCCTCCTTCATCACCGGTTCCATATCCTGAAGAATTTTTTGATTAATTGCCAGCATATCTTTAGCACTGGCTAACTCCAACTGGTTTTGGCTTAATTTCTCTTGCGTCTTTTCCTTTTCTAACTGAGTGTCCGCCAAGCGCGAACTGAAATCCAACTGGCGACTTCGCAAGCGCAATTGTTGATCTGGAGTCAGAACAACTCCCGCAGTAGAACCGTTTAACTGCGATCGGTAAACCTGATTTTCCGCAGCTATTGCGGCGCGACTCTGGGTTAACGAGGCGATTTCTGGTCGAATATTGAGTGTCGCCCCATACTTGAGCATTGGTGAGACACGCCCTGTGAGATGGCGGCGGTAAAAGTCATTTTCCTGCACTAAAGCGGCGCGATTTTTTTGGAATGATATGAGCTGTGCCTGTGCCGTGGTTTGTTCCAGGCTAATCAGGAGTTGACCTTTTTTGACTTGCTGACCGTCTTTAACATGAATTAGCTTGACAACACCACCGACGGGAGCCTGAATATCAGTGACTGCACCTTGTGGTTCTAGCTTACCACTAGCGGGAATTGCCTCATCAATTTTAAACACCGATGCCCAAATGACTGTAAAAACAGTAACACCAATAATTCCCCAGGCGATCGCCCGCGACCAAATAGGAGATTGTTGTAAGATAACCGGTTGGTCAAATTGAAGAACGGAGGGAGGGGGCGAGGGAGGGGGTGAGGGAGGGAGGGAGTGAGGGAGGGAGGGTGTAGGGGAATTACCTTTTCCATTATTAATGCTCATATTTTGCCTTGTTTTTATGAAGAATGAGTGTGGAATTGAGGAAGTCATCTTGATGAATTCAATAATGATGCTTACAGTAGAATTTGTTGATAATGAAATAGAAATGATAAGAACATCTATCAAAAATCATAAAGAGTTAGAGGTTTATAACTGAGCATTTGATGCTACCATGAAAATTTTTGAATTATCTAAAAAGTTTCCTGTTGAAGAAAGGTATTCTATGACAGATCAAATTCGTCGCTCGTCACGGTCTGTCTGTGCTAGCTTAGCGGAAGCATGGCGCAAGCGTATGTATGAAGCTGCATTTGTAGCCAAGTTAAGCGGTTCTTCATTTGAAGCAGCCGAAACTCAAACATGGATTGAATTTGCTGTTCAATGCAATTATTTGGATGTTGAAGCTGGACGAGAGCTTTACAAAAGCTATAATTCAATTCTCGGTATGCTAGTTTCAATGATTCACAACTCACATCAATGGATCATCCCTCCCAATAACAACAAATAACTCCCTCCCTCCCTCCCTCCCTCCCTCCCTCCCTCCCTCCCTCCTTCACTCCTTCACTCCCTCCCTGCCTCTTGTTGCTGATACAAACAGTAGTAATAACCCTTCAGCGCCATTAATTCTTTGTGGGTTCCCTGTTCCACAACTGCGCCTTGATCCATCATTAGAATCACGTCAGCATTGCGGATAGTACTTAATCTATGAGTGATAAAAAGTACGGTTTTTTCTTGAAATGCTTCAGCCAAGTTGCGGCAGACTTGTGCTTCTGCGTTGTAGTCTAAGGCGCTCGTGGCTTCATCAAGGATGAGCAATTGGGGATTTTGCAGGACGGTGCGGGCGATCGCAATCCTTTGCCTTTGTCCCCCAGAAAGCCCTGAACCCCGTTCACCTACAGATGTGTTGTAGCCGTTGGGTAAGGACATTATAAAATCATGGGCATAGGCAGTCTTGGCAGCAGCAATAATCTCTTCATCGCTGGCATCAGGACACGCCAAGGCAATGTTTTCTCGCACTGTCCCGTCAAATAACAAGGTATCTTGTAGCACCATGCCAATCTGACGCCGCAGAGAGTAAAGTTCCACTTTGCTGATGTCGTAACCGTCTATCAAGATTTTCCCTGACTTCGGTTCGTAAAGTCTTTGTAGCAATTTTAGCAGTGTACTTTTTCCAGAACCGCTTTGACCGACAACGCCTATAAACGAACCAGCAGGAAAATCTAGGTTGATGTTGCACAGTTGTAAAGGTCCATTCGCACGAAAGCTGAAGGAGACATTTTCGTAGCGGACGTTCCCTTCAATTGCGGGCATAAGGATATTTTGACGTTCGCCTTCTGTTTCTTGGGGTGAGTCGAGAATGTCGCTGAGACGTTGTAGAGACAGGGCAGTTTCTTGGAAATTTTGCCACAGTTGCACTAGTCGCAACAGAGGGCTGGTAACATAGCCGGCAATGATGCGGAAGGCAATGAGTTGTCCGAGGGTAAGTTGCCCGTTAAGGACAAGATACGCCCCCACCCATAGCACCAGCAGGCTGGAGAGTTTATTGAGGAAATTGCTTAAAGAACCAGCAGTCGTTTGAGTAGAGATAGTCTTGAAGCCAGCACTAATATAGCGGGCGTAGCGTTCTTGCCATTGCCAACGCGATCGCATCTCCAAATTTTGCGCCTTGACTGTCTGTATCCCCGCCATCGCTTCCACCAAGTAGGAGTGTGTCTCGGCGTTGCGTTCGGCTTTTTCATGCAACTGTCGCCGCATGACTGGAGAAACCAACAAATTCAACAAAGCAAACAGCGGTACTGTTGCTAGTGCTACTAAAGACAGCATCCAGCTATAAATCACCATCACCAAGATGTAGATGATTGAAAATACCGCATCCATCACCACCGTTAAAGCCGTACCCGTAAGGAAGGATCGGATGTGTTCGAGTTCATTAACTCGCGTTGCCAATTCGCCGACCGGACGACGATCAAAATAAGATAAAGGCAAACGCAACAGGTGATTAATGACTTCAGAACCCAGCGATAAGTCAATACGGTTAGTGGTATCCACAAACAAATGGGTGCGGACATTACTCAGCACCGCCTCCACCACCGACACCACAATCAAAAAGATACCGAAAACTGTCAGAGTGTCGGGGCTGTTGCCAACCAAGACTTTGTCGATAATCACCTGTGTGACTAGGGGATTCACCAACCCAAAAATTTGCACCACGATGGAAGCAATCAGCACTTCAATCAGGACCTTGCGGTGGCGACGTAATGCAGGCACAAACCACGAAAGACCAAACCGCGACTTGGGGGTTTGTTTTGTCGGTTGCAGCAGCAGCACTTCGCCTTCTTGTCCCCAGGTTTCGGCAAAGTCTCGTGGTTTGCGGCGCACTAGTCCCATTTCTGGAACGGCAATGAGTAATTCTTGGTTACTGCTTTTGTAGATAATGGCAAAACTGTCTTGCCAGGAAATCATCACCGGAGGTTGCAAGCGACTCACTGTAGACGCCGGAATCTTGACTATCTGGGTTGTCAACCCCATCAACTCTGCTACCGCCGCACAAAATTGCAGAGATATACTGCTGGTGCGTTCATACTGTTTCGTCACAACCCGCCGCAGCATATCTCGGCGGAAGGGAATGTTATAATACTGGCTCAACATCTGGAAGCAAGCCAAGGATGCATCCACCGGACCTCGTGCCCGGATATAGGGGTACTTTGCCCGTTTAGGCTGCTTAGCTGATTCTGCTGTTGTGGCAATCTCTGGGGCGTAAGGAATTTCTGCTAACCAAGAATCTGCTGTTGTTGGTGTTGGTGGGCTTTCTGGTAGTGCTGGGAGCAAAGATTTGGGTAAACCTACCAGACGCATATTTGCGTTGAGGTAGAGTTTGGGATTAGTACCATTCAACTCTAGACAGCTACCTACCGGAAACTCAGCCTGAGAACTGCTACTTACTAGCCACAGATAATCCCCCTTATAAAGGGGAGATCTCATATCTTTTGCTGCAGGAAGCGTTAGCACAATAGCAGCTTCCCAAGCAGTTCGCGATAGTCTAATTAAATCAGTTTTGCCATCAGCCCGGCGAGTGAGTTCTTCCCCCAACAACTCATACACTTCTACTAATGCTGCATTTCGGTGTAACGCCTTGGCAAAAGCCGACTCGTGCTTGATGACAGTGAGAAAATCGGCGATCGCTAAACTAAAGCAAATCACTTCTGTAGAGGCGATCGCTGTTTCGCAAGCCACACCCCGCACATGACTCACCCAACCCAAAACCTCCCGTGGTTGCAGCAACTTCAATGTGTCAGGTTTGTCTGTGCGAGGGTCGAAGCCTAATAGGCGGGCTTGTCCAGAGTAGATAATGCTAATCTGTTGGGGCATGACTTCCCGCGTCACTATCGCCTGACCCATGCGGTAGCGCAAAAATTGCACCTTTGTTAATAAATTTTCTAGTACATTCTCCGGCAGGTGTTTGAAAGGAAATATATCTGCAAAAAACTCTTTAATATCAATAGTGGTATTAGTCATATTCTGCACCAAATTTTTATCATCTCTCATCCCCTTTTGTTCTAAGCGACGTTCGCCTCCTGAACCTGTGCTGGTTTGGCGTTGACTCCCATCCAGATTTTCTCTTCAGGCGAGAGTTGAGTGAGTTGCTGTTTAAACCAAGCTTCAAAATTCTCCTGCAGCAATCTTTGGCGCATGAAATTGTCTAACTGTGCTGGAACTAGCTTTTCAGTACGCACAATCACCCATGATTCTCCAAAAGGTACCGGTGGCTGAATCACACCAACTTGACTTGTGTAAAGTAGCTGGGCAAAATTGGGAGCGACACTACCAAGTTCCACTGGACCAATGATTCCACCTGTTTGGGCTTCTGGACCGATGGAATATTCACTTGCAAGTTCAGCAAAGGATTGTTCTCCTTCTTTAATCCGAAAATAGAGTTCGTTGGCAGTTCCTCTTTGTTCGGTTCTAATTAAGGAGTAAATAACTTTATCTAGCTGTCTTTTGCGTTTGAGAAAGTAAGATTCTAGTTGATGTCCCCAAGAGGCTTGTTTGAACTTTTCAATTCTAAGCTTTCGCGTTGCCATGAGTTCTAGCTGTTCTTGGGTCAGACCGTAACGTTCCCGCCAAGCTTGTCTTTTATCTTCGCTTGTCAAATCCCAATGCTGGTAAAATTGCTCTAGAGCATCAGCCGTTTCTTCTTTTGTGCAAGTGATTGGGGCGATCGCCTGATCAATAATGCTCTCGCATAATAATTGCGGGATGATGTTATAACTAGCTAGTAAAGGAATAATTTCAGAAGCTGCGATCGCGCGATTACCAATTTGTAAAACTGTAGTCATCTTTAAATAACTCTTCCAAGCGCGTGCAAATATTCAAAAAATGCAGTAATCTTGAATATGAGCGGCAAAGTCCAATTACGGTGCTCTGCCGCCATAATCAATTTCAACTTATTGGAAGCATTGTCATGCAATGCTTTCAATTACTTCATCCTGACGTTTACTTTCTACCATGACAGGTCTCAACTGATGCTTAAACTTAAGCATAAGGGGTAGTAAAGTGGTCAAAGGTGAGGTTGTAGTTGGTGCTACCATTACCCAACTGATAGACCTGGAGGTAGTAGCTACCAGCATCGTCAATCCGATAAAGAGGCTCGGAATTAGTACCACCTGTGACAGACTGCACGGTTTGATCGCCCGAGTCAACGTTGCGATCTCCGTTACGGTCATGAATCAGTCGGATACCAAGATCAGGGCTGAGTCCGCTTGGTGTAATGTTGACACCCTCAAATGAGCCGAGAGAGAAGGCGTAGACATCAGAGGTATTGTTGTTATCAATGCGACCAGTGCGGGTGACATCGCCTGATAGGTTGCCAAGATTAAACTCTCTGGGGAGAAGGTTGCTAGGATTAGCAGTAGACAAGGCTAAATCGTAAGTAACATTGCCATTGCTAGTTGAATAGCGACTCACTTGGGCAAAATAAGTACCTGCAGCTCGATCTGCAAGATTAATAGAGTCATCGTTGTTACCTCCTCGAGTGGAACTTGCAACCAACTGATCGCTATTCGCGTCGAAGCGACCGTTACCGTTGCTGTCTTGATACAATCTTAAATCCGCATCATCGCCAGCGCTGATACCTGTGAGAGCCACGTTGATGTTTCTGGTAGAGTTGATTCTAACCTCAAACACATCAGTGGGTTCCCCTGGAGTTAAAGTCAAGTCATTGCGGATAACAGGATTACCGTTAGAGGGCAAAACACCGACATCGTAGTCAGACATTTTTTACTCCTTTGAGATTTTGGTAGTGATTTGGTCAAGACAAGGTCGGTCGTGTACAAATAGCAAAAAAGTGCAGTAATTGTGGAGTAGAAGCGGCAAAGTCCAATTACGGTGCTCTGCCGCCATAATCAATTTCAACTTATTGGAAGCATTGTCATGCAATGCTTTCAATTACTTTTCGTCAGGTTTACTTTCTGCCATGACACCTCTCAACCGATAATTAAGTTAAAGGAAAGGTGGTATTGTAGTGGTCGAAGGTCAGGGTGTAGTTGGTATTGCCACTATACTGATACACCTCAAGGTAGTAGTCACCAGAAGTATTAATACCCCTAATAGAGTCCGCCAAAGTACCACCGTTAGTAGAGCTACGAATGACCTCGCTATCCTCAACGATGCGGTTTCCGTTACGGTCTTGAATCAGTCGGATATCAGCATCTGCGCTCAGTCCGCTCAGATTAATATTGACACCCTCAAACAGTCCAAGAGAGAAGTGGTAAACATCAGCGGTGTCGTTGTTACCCACTTGACCAGTGCGGGTGACATCGCCTGACAAGTTACCGAGTTCAACCTCCCTGGGCAGAAGATTGCTTGGATCGGCACTAGATATGGCAATATCGTAAGTCGCATTGCCCGAACTACCTCGAGGAAAGCGACTGACTTCGGCAAAATAGGTACCTGCGCCTCGATCAGCAAGATTAATCGAGTCATCTGCGTTACCGCCGCGAGCGGAAGTTCCAATGGCGTTGGCGTTGTTGACACCGCGATCAGTAGCATCCAAGATACCGTTATTGTTAATGTCACGGAACAGTGTCAAGTCAGCATCATCACCAGCGCTGATACCTGTGAGAGCCACGTTGATGTTACGCATAGCGTTGATTCTAAACTCAAACACATCAGTAGGTTGCCCTGGAGTTAAAGTCAAGTCATTGCGGGTAACAGCATTACCGTTAGCGGGCAAAAGACCGATATCGTAGTTAGACATTTTTTACTCCTTTGAAATTTTGGTAGTGATTTGGTCAAGACAAGGTCGGTCGTGTACAAATAGCAAAAAAGTGCAGTAATTGTGGAGTAGAAGCGGCAAAGTCCAATTACGGTGCTCTGCCGCCATAATCAATTTCAACTTATTGGAAGCATTGTCATGCAATGCTTTCAATTACTTTTCGTCAGGTTTACTTTCTGCCATGACACCTCTCAACCGATAATTAAGTTAAAGGAAAGGTGGTATTGTAGTGGTCGAAGGTCAGGGTGTAGTTGGTATTGCCACTATACTGATACACCTCAAGGTAGTAGTCACCAGAAGTATTAATACCCCTAATAGAGTCCGCCAAAGTACCACCGTTAGTAGAGCTACGAATGACCTCGCTATCCTCAACGATGCGGTTTCCGTTACGGTCTTGAATCAGTCGGATATCAGCATCTGCGCTCAGTCCGCTCAGATTAATATTGACACCCTCAAACAGTCCAAGAGAGAAGTGGTAAATATCAGCGGTGTCGTTGTTACCCACTTGACCAGTCTGGGTAACATCGCGTGACAAGTTACCGAGTTCAACCTCCCTAGGCAGAAGGTTGCTAGGATCGGCACTAGATACGGCAATATCGTAAGTCACATTGCCCTGACTGCCTGGAGCATAGCGGCTAACTTCGGCAAAATAAGTACCTGCAGCTCGATCTGCAAGATTAATCGAGTCATCTGCATTACCACCGCGAGTGGAAGTTCCAATGGCGTTGGCGTTGTTAACACCGCGATCAGTAGCGTCCAAGATACCGTTATTGTTAATGTCACGGAACAATCTTAAATCGGCATCATCCCCAGCGGTGATACCTGTGAGAGCCACGTTGATGTTTCTAGTAGAGTTGATTCTAAACTCAAACACATCAGTAGGTTGCCCTGGAGTTAAAGTGTAGTCATTGCGGGTAACAGCATTACCGTTAGCGGGCAAAAGACCGATATCGTAGTTAGACATTTTTACTCCTTTGAGATTTTGATTGTGATTTGGTCAAGCCAAGGTAAGTTTTCGTTCCGTCAAAGATGTCATTTCTTTTGTCTGGAATTTCACTTTCCTTGAACCTTGATTGACTTATCGGGGATTGTTCGGAGTTGTACGCAAATCTTAAAAAATTCTTTTGCGTTTAACGTAATTTTCCTTGATCCCTCATTTACTTATTCAGGGGTTCTTTGGAGTTTTACGCAAATCTTCAGAAGAAATTTCTTTTGTCTTTTACGTGATTTTCCTTGATCCCTCATTTACTTATTCAGGGGTTCCTAGAGCAATTACGCAAGGTTTGAAAAACATTTACATTTCTTGACAAATTTTCCTTATGGAGTGCGATCGCTCATGATAGAAACTGTGGCAAACTGTCTATAACAATAGGGCTATGATGTGCTTGGGATAAGGCTGCACATACATTACGAACCCAAGTATATGCCCATATCAATCAATCACAACTGATAGTTATAACTATTTTCATTTGAGGCAAAAATACCTCGTATCCCTGAATTTGGTATTCTGTTTCTGATAGTATAGGCTGATTTATATGAATCCTTATGAGGGATTGAAATAAAGTTTAAACTGGTTACAAAGTGTTAATCTATTCTTTAGAATTATTTACAAATAGCTTTTAAGTAAAAAAAACCGGTTTGTTTGAAAAACCGGGTTTTTTAGACTATTGAATTTAACAGTTTAGACTCACAATGCAGCTTGATCCCCTACTGCGGATTTTTTACGAAAGTCCAAAAAAGACAAAATGCTGGCAAACTTAAAATTAAATTGCCTTTTTTTCCACAAATGCCAGCCGCCCTTCCTTGTAAGCTTGCCTTAGAGCGACAGCTTCTGCGACAATATTCTGTGCGCTCAAACCCTCCTCATCCATCATTTTTTGCAAGGTAGTCCCAGTTTGTTCCTCTGTTTCGTGTATCGGTGGAATTTGGCAATACCTCCCTCCATTGTTTGTGCGTCGCCAAATACTTGGTTTTTCAGGTTTTACTTCTCTAGAGGTGCGCTTTTCTCTCATGAGGGAACGCACAGCCTCTTGGGTGATTGCAGTTAAGTCTAGTAGCCTGTCTATGACTTGCTTGTACTTCTTGTTGTTTTCTGCTAGATGATATACGGTGCTTGGTTCAATTTGTGCTAACTCTTGGGGCGAAAACTTTTGAAATGCAGCCGCAATCTTGAGATATCTTTTTTCCTCGCCTTTCCAACCCTGGTCAAGAAGTAGCTTTCTATACTCCCTTAATGAGCGCTTCTGTTTTTGCCTAGCTAACCAAAAAGCATGACGCAGAATTGTTTCGGTGGCATCAGCTAGCATTTCAAAGGAAATACTGTCGTCAATAAGCCTTTTGACAGCATTAGCTTGTTCTTCAGCTTGTTCTTCTAAATATTGTTGCTCAAAGTCCGATTTTGCAATTGCTTGTTCGTCACCTTGAGCTGCAATTGCGCTTTTCACTTTTGTCGTCATGGTATGAAATAATACTGTTTTTTTAGAAATTCACTATGGGTGTAGAAGAGTAGGAGGAATCTGTAAACTCAATCTTATTAAAGAAAGAATTTGGTTGATTGCCTGTATGATGCTAATGAAGTACGATTTCTAAGTCATTCTGCCCCTTGACGGCGAGTGTTACCGAGCGATTGGCAATGCCTCTGCTCCGAATCGCGATTGGGCACGAGGGCACTGCGCTCCGCGCGATCGCCTACTTTGTGTTCACCATCATCTGTCATTCAAATCCAAGCTTCACAGGTCTACCTGTGAAGCGCTGGATTATAATGCTTCACAAGCAGACTAACGAATGTCAAACGGCTGAGCATTTGTAACTCCTACCCCAATCAAGGGCGATTGCTGGTTGTAGTGCAGTGCTTTCTTGCGAACGCGAGTGCGTGCCCAAAGGGCATTGGCACAAACTGCCCGCATGATTGCGATGCTCCCCAAGACCAAAAGTCTTTCTACTAGAACAATTGTACTACAATACGAGCAAGAGTAATCCCCAAATCTACTTTATTTTTTTGACTTTTTAAGTAATTTTTTATACTATTTTTTTGTTGATTGCTCGCTTATTATGTATATTTAACATCTAGTGAGCGGATTTGAGCAGAAAAATATTTGACAAAGGTACTGGTATCCAAAAAAGAATTCTTTGTTTTGACGTAATGATTTTAGGGAACTTTAATGTTTCTTTTATAAGTCTTTAAGATCTCCTTACATCTTAAAGTGACATTATGATTCTGTCTGTTGGAACTCGATTCCCTACAAAGAAACCAACCTTACAATTTGGTGCGTACGGTCAAATTGTTAAAGAAATGCAGAAAGCCCTAAACCAAAGGCTCGTTCAACTAGATACCGTATCAAGATATCCTTTATCAGTTTCTACCACAGGTTACTTTGACCGACAAACCCAAGATGCTGTGAAATACTTGCAGTGTCTTGCTTTCTTAACTATAGACGGGGTTGTGGGAGAAAAGACTTGGGCATATTTGTGCCAGGGATCTGGTAGCTTGCCAAAACTTTATATTGGCAATACGGGAACTATAGTCAAAGCTGTTCAAGAAACCCTCAAAGCTGGTGGCTACTACTATGGTGCCATTGATGGTATTTTTGGAGCAAAAACTGAGCAAGCAGTCCAGGCTTTTCAAGCAGAACACTTTCTGGCAAGCGATGGCATCATTGAACTATTCACTTGGTATGCGTTGAGCAAGTTAGAGACCCATGCTTCTCGTTGCAACCTAAATGCATTTCGTGGGTATTAAATGTTTATATTGACTGAAATTTAAGTTAGGTACATGAACAATTAATCCCGGTTCTACAGTGTTTTAGCGCGTGACGAACGTGCTGAATGCAGTGTAAATTACTACTTTAACTGTTAATGAATCTTTTTTAACTGATGGGGAGTTTGACTTGCTCTAAGGGAGTACCAAAAAATAAATTATCCATTATGTAGGGTGGGTTAGGCGCACGACAGTTGAGGTTTTACATGCAGGACTTGCCGCAGCGCCGTAACCCACCATTGTTTCGGTGGATTACTTACAAATTGGAGATTTTTTTAATTGGAAGTCCCTAAGTGCTATAAGCAAAACTTAACATTAATCCATCAAAAATGTCAGCAGTTTATCTGAAAAAAGGAGATTCATTCATATATGAATTAAAAAGCACTTTTTAACAAAAAACTGATGCTAATGAAAAAATTAGCTTACGGCACAGTGCTAGCTTCTTGCTGGCTAACATCATGGGTTGTATCTTCTTTAGCTGTGAATGACATCGTATCTTCCCAATCAGTCAATACTAAAACGATGACTGTGAAGAAAGCTGAGTTTGGGGTTTTAAGAGATGATACTAACAGCATGAGCTTTATCCCCACAACTAAAGTGCCACTTAAAGAGGGAAAACGCTATGGATGGCGCATTCAGCTTCAAGATAACCAAAATGAAGTCACATGGCGAGAAATCCTTCGATTACCAAAACTACCTAATACTTGGAGTACAGCAAGTGGTGAAAATTTTTCAATATCACCTAATGGTAAGGAAGCAGTAACGAAGCGCACACAGTTAGCAAACAAAGGAGTCATTGAAAACTTTTGGACTATTGCTTCTGGCGATCCTACTGGGAAACATACGATCGCAGTCTACGTTGATGACCGTCGTATTGGTTTTTTCGAGTTTGAGGTTGTTTCCCCGAAGAAAAAGTAACAGTCAATTGATTACCATTAGACATCTATATTTTGTGCAGAAGTTCATAAATTTTGACTGTTGACCTAGGACAAACCAAGACGTAAAGTAATAGCGGGTTACGACCTTCGACTAGGTCGCATCTGTACTAAAGTATCTTGTATGTCACCACATCTTACTCCTCCAACAACAAAACCACGGATTCCTCATTTTTCCTCCGGTCCTTGCGCGAAACGCCCAGGCTGGTCTGTTTCCAAGCTGGAAAACGCCTGTGTAGGTCGCTCTCATCGTTCTGCGGCTGGCAAGGCTCGTATAGAGGAAGTCATTGAGCGCTCCAAAGCGATTCTCGGTGTTCCTGCTGATTATCGCTTAGGAATCGTTCCCGCTTCCGATACAGGCGCAGTGGAAATGGCATTGTGGTCACTGTTGGGAAAGCTCCCCCTTGATATCTTGGCATGGGAAAGCTTTGGTTTGGAATGGGTTAAAGATGTCGTAGACGAACTGAAGTTACCTGATCTCAACGTTATTAAAGCAACTTATGGCAGTTTGCCAGACCTCAATCAAGTTGATTTGAGTCATGATGTCGTATTTTTATGGAATGGCACAACATCAGGTGTTAGGGTACCCAATGGCGATTGGATAAAAGGCGATCGCCAAGGTTTGACTATTTGCGATGCCACCTCTGCTGTTTTCGCAATGGAAATACCTTGGGAAAAATTAGATGTTGTGACATACTCTTGGCAAAAGGTACTAGGAGGAGAAGCACAGCATGGAGTCATCGTACTTTCACCTCGCGCTGTTGAACGCCTGGAAAGTTATCAACCAGCTTGGCCGATACCGAAGCTTTTTCGCTTGACACAAAAAGGTAAGCTCATAGAAGGAATTTTCAAAGGCGACACCATCAACACGCCATCGATGCTGTGTGTGGAAGATGCGCTTGATGGATTACTTTGGGCAGAGAGTATTGGCGGGCTACCAGGCTTGATTCGTCGTAGCGAAGCAAATCTAGCAACAATTGCCCGCTGGGTTGAGCAAAGTAGTTGGGCTGCATTCCTGGCAGAGAAGCCAGAAACTCGTTCTTGTACCTCGATTTGCCTCAAGATTGTTGATGATTGGTTTACAGCCCTAAGCCCAGAAAAGCAGGCAGAATCCGCTAAGAAACTGGCGAAACTTCTGGAAAAGCAAGAAGTCGCTTTTGATATCGCATCCTACCGTGCCGCACCGCCTGGAATCAGGATTTGGGGTGGAGCTACAGTAGAAACAGCGGATATTGAAGCGTTGCTACCGTGGTTGGATTGGGCATACGCTACTGTGAAACAAGAGTAACAATAGCTCTTTTCAAAGTTTCATGAATGCTGTTCTGCCCATTTCTCCCACAAAGGACGCACATCCTTTGGCTGTCCCTCGTAGTTGAGCATCTCGTCTGAAATCATCACCCACGGCTGAGCGCTACGTGTCCAAAGGTTACCCACAGGGCGTAACCAACTTGTGTCATCTAGCGTTCCAGCTTTGACATTGATGGTTTCTTGGCTGTAAGTCCGCTCATGAAACAGTCGCGTCCCACAGTCACCGCAGAACAGACAAGTCACCTCACGTCCACTATCGGCTTTACGAGTCCAAGCTTTCGGTTGTCCTTGGATAATAACAACAGCATCTCGTGGTACAGTGAGGGACATTCCAAAAGCACTGGAGGATTGTTTCTGACACTCTTGACAGTGGCACAGATAGAGAGTTAACGGTTCAGCACCGATTTTATAACGAATTTGTCCACATTGACAGCCTCCGGTATACGTCGCGCTCACAGCTTTTCTCCCCTTTGCAATTTAGTGCTGCCTGATTCTACCGAAAGCTGCTCCAATCTTGAAGTTAAATTTCTTGTTGATTTTTTCCGGAATTAATATGCCTGTTGTGGTAGATATTATTAGCGTAATCACTTATATCTAATCTCTTATAATTAGCCGAACGGGACGTAACCCACTGTCTCTTATTAAAGCCCAGTCACAAGACTGGGCTTTTGGCTATGAGCACCGACGTAACGACCTTGCCCCAGGTCTTCTGTGTCTCATTGAGGGCAAATACCTTATCTTCTATCGGATTATTGATGAAACAGTGGAAGTTTTGAGAATCTTAAACAGGGCGCTTAATCTCAAAGCCATCTTCCATCAATAAGGTACCCCTTGCCTTAGCTTAACTGGTGTGCCAGTTCCCAGATGTTAAGCTTTCCGGCGGAGGCAAAACGTGTGACATGGAGGACGAATTTGAGAGGTATCCGACTGAAGCGCAGTTACCATGACCATAATGAGCATCGGAAGCGCAGGAAACCATTGTGATTCGTCACCCAACCGAAAGTTTTAGGACTGGTTCTTAGGACAAGGAGAGGAACGCCATCGCTTAAAGAGCTACAGTTAAAGACCCCCTAACAGGCCTTTCGTCTGGCGTTTCTAGACTCTCACGTCCTTCCCGTACTGCTCTTTTAATCTATCTTCCGTAATCTACTCCAAAATTCATAACTCTAAAGCATAATATCGATTTCAGACGCTTTCAGTAATTCTTTTGTATCCTGATTGCCAAGCCAAATAAAAAACCATCTATCAACAACGTTTAATCGTCTGTTTGTCTGGTCATAATCTAAAATTATTGGCTTGATATCTTTTTTAACCTGAAGTGATGCCGTTGATTGTAAAGCCTGAGTTAAATTGCCTGGATTAAGGTCTTTTCTTTGAGGGTGGTTCTGTTGAAGTATTTCACGTATTCGAGCGTAACTAAGCCCTTGCTGTAACTCTTTTGAATTAACTGTTAAGATAGCATATAAAAGCCATCTATACATCTCAAGGCGTGTGTCTTGAAAACCTTCAGAGAATTGATTTATGAAGGACATATAGCGTCCACTCTGCTGATTGACAACTATCTTTATTAGCTCAGTCACATCTCGATGATTGTCAATAATTTGCTCTTCTCTCTGGGTTTCAGAAATTCCTTTTTCACGGCACGCTTTCGCACAAACCTCTTGAACGATGTAAACACTGTCATAAGATTCGCGTATAAGAGTTTGTTTAAATTCTTTTGAGAATTGTATATTTAGTAATTCAGCGCCTTTATCAATAACTGAAAGTAATTCGTTACTAGTCCATTTATCAGCATCGACTGCAATTACACGTCCAGTTAAATCACCATTGTAGACAATTAGCCTATTTTCCTCTAGCCAAACACCTATAATGATAAAGCAAAACTTAGAGCCTTCATGAAAAGCTTTTAAGGCAACTGCAAAATCCTTTTGAGTTTCTGTAGAAAGATAATGAAAATCTTCTAATACAATATATTTTTTAAAATCAATTGCTTTTAGTGCTGCAATAACGTCATTTACATCCTCTGGGTCAAGATCTAAATTTCTCTGTGTAATTTCAGTTGATTTTCCATGTTCTGCTTCACCTGAAGTTGATGCTTTCCCTTTAATAATATCAAAAAAGCCCGTTTGACCTTCAAAGTGAGCCGTAATTTTTTGTTTACCAGAAGCCGTCTTTTTTACTGATTGTTCAATTTGATAACCTGCTGCTTTAAGAATTGCAGAATGTATATTTGCTAATTCCCAACGATTAGAGCACTGAATAATAATATAATCCTTAGAATCGAGGCAGTGCTTTCTTAAGGATGTTTTACCTTGTTTTGAACTACCGTATATAACAATATGTCTGTTTCTATTTAAGTTCTCTTTAAGTTTT
Organism: Scytonema sp. PCC 10023; assembly: GCF_963920835.1. NCBI lineage: Bacteria > Bacillati > Cyanobacteriota > Cyanophyceae > Nostocales > Scytonemataceae > Scytonema > Scytonema sp. PCC 10023. Next base: position 48,893 of record NZ_CAWUDP010000059.1, on the reverse strand, counting down.
TCGTCAACTTCATGTCTTTCCACATAATTTAAAGGAATATCACGCGCTATTCCATAAACAGAGTCAATTTGGTATATTTTTCTATTAAACATTTTTCTTGTTTCAGAATTTACCTTGCTAAGGTAGCACAGAATACAAAAAATGTCCGTATTTTATTAGGAGAGACGATAAACAAGGATTAAAAGTAGCACTTTCCCCAAATCGATTCATGCAGTCACTTATCAAGGGTTTTTTCCTAGGTTGAGAGCATTTATTTTGGCTTTTACTCTTCGACAAGCGTTTTTGACTTAAATAATGTATTATATTTAATTTTGATTCCAGACTTGTACTTTTGATGGAGTCAAAGCCGCGATGGCGCTACGTGCCATCGCCAACTTCTTGTGCGCGATCGCCTGAATTGACAGTCACAAAACATCCAGCATTTGATAACCTGCAACTTGGGTTAATAAAACCGCGCTCGCTGCAAAGGCTGGGCAATTTTGAGTAATTTTCGTGAAACTGTAAAAAGTCTGAATGTGAAGAATATTTATACTCCGACGTTGTTTTACGTACTGTATGATGAGAATAATTTTTCACAGTGGCTCCAGAGGGCATACTGTGCGAAACCAAACTTACTGATGAACTTGAAGCTTTTTTGGAGAAGCTGGTAACAGCAGACATATTTTCTGTGGAGTAGTCTGCTATACTAACACAAAGTGAATCTGCCGTGTTCCACACGTAAAGAGTTGATGAGCTTAATATAAGATGTTACAAATAACAGATAGTAGAAGTATTAGAATTGAGACAATAATATAGAGAATTATTACATATACCATTTTTGCCACTAAACAAGGCAATCTAGATTTATTGAGAAATTGCTCCGTAAAAACAAGCCATGCAAAACCCAGGCAGATCACAGACAACCGGGCTGATTTTAGAGCTGTTTCATGTTCAAACCGACACTTCTTTTGAGTTGCCGCAGAATTTTTCTGTTATTCGCTTAGGCAAGCCAAAAGACAAAATCATGCCAGATATCAATGTTTCAACCTTGCCAAATGCCGATTTTGTTTCTCGACTTCATGCAGAGATTCAAGTAGAGAAAAATACTTATTATCTTGTTGATATGGGCAGCGCCAATGGCACATATCTCAACAATATTAAGCTAGAGCCTACAAAGCGCTATCCGCTTAAGTTGGGAGATAAAATAGACCTAGGTCATGGCGGTAAAGTAACATTTATATTTCTACACAAACAAGAAATAGTTAATCCATCTGATAATACCATACTGAATAATCCACCCACAGTACTTCAGATTGAATTGGTTCCGAACACGAAACCATCTGCAAAGGAGCGTTTGGGTAAGGTTGTAGGCTTGGTGATGATGGTTGCAGGAATTTTGATTTTAACAGTGAATACTCAGATTGGTATTTCTGTACGCATTCCAGGTGCCCTTCTATGCTTTGTAGGGGTTGTAGTCCTCACCTGGCGTCGTCAATACCAGAATTTAGCATGGTTTTTGATAGCCCTAGGATTTACAATCATGCTTTTTACGAGTAATGCCTTTACGCTAGTATCTCTTGTCGCCATGCTTGCATCCTGTACTTTATTAATAACTGGATCTCAACTGTTTACAACTGGGAAAATCTTTAACTATAGTTTGCGCTCAAGAAATTACTAGAGAAATCTTAAGAAGAACACAGAACGCAGCTTGGGCTGAACGCACTCAGCCCTTTCAACGCGAACAAATGAACTAGTGAGTCATTTCAATGACACAAGTTGCAGATGACCAGGAAAAGAGGTATTTTCGAGCAATTTTAGCGTGTGTTAACTCTCGTAGTTGTGAGTGGAGTTGAGACTAAAAATCAGCGATCGGCATCGACAGTAAAAACTCCGCTTAGCTCGACTTTATCCAATTAAGCCGCGTAAACCTTGTTATTTGGCATTCATTTATAGCTTTGTGGCAAAAACTTTTTCCTACATCACTAATTTTGCCGAGATTTAAAAAGTCAAAGCCTAGGCTCCATAAGGGTTTTAGCGTATGCGATACAAAGGAGCGTCAAGCCTCCGGCTTATCGCGTTGCTGGAAAATGGATAAAGTCGAGCTGACAATCAGGTTTGTTGCTCTAGCTTTATAGGCCGCATGAACCGATTTTTGAATTCCACACACCACCAAACTCATCAAATCTACTTGGCTAGAAAATACTAATTCTTGCGCTTTGCTGTACTTTCGCGTGAGTTTCAAATAATTTATCGATCCGTTCCGGGGCAAATACACGCTCCATTAATCCTCCTGCCATTACACTTACTGGACTTTCACAGGACAAATTGTTCAAAAATGGAGCATAGCATCTTGACACCCAAACTCGCCCTTATATCTTAAGGATACATCGAAGTTGTATCTCACATTCCTGACTGGCAGAGGTTTTCAGATTTCAAAATCCTAGTTCATTTGTTCGCGTTGAAACGGCTGGCATTGCCCACGCTACAAATACTTAGATTTTTGAAAAAATCTAACCGGATTGCTATATCTTCATATTTTCAGTGAGGTCATACAAACTTTATTTCTCATACCTAAGTATAAATAACTACTATTTTTCACGTAAAATAATATTTCGTAATGCAAACTTTTTCATAAAAACATCTAATTTCTATGCTTTTCTCAAGAAAATGTTGACATACTTATTAGGGAATAAAACCAATTTTTAACCAACGAAGATTTTTATTTAATTTTAAGAGCTAGTTATGACAACCTTAAAATCCTGTGTTTCAGCTTGTCGGTACTGTCGATATTACACTCCAGAAGGTCAGCGTGGTGGTACGTGCCGATTGTTTAATGTATCAGTGAAATCTGGATGGAAGGCTTGCTCTTTATCTGTGCCATCTTTTGCACCTGCTTGCGAAAATCTAGTTGCCACTCCTAGCTTTAGATAAAAACACTCAAAGTCTAAAAGTGTTGTTCGAGAACTCTTGTCTGGTGAAGGGTTGATCCTGTTTTACTTTGACAAAAACTTAGTCCTTAGGGTATATTTATAGATCGTGTGTCTAATTCCTGCTCGGATCAGGTAAAGACAATGCAAAAGCTGGAAAGCTTTGTCAAGAGCATACGATCCAGCTACCTGTACGGCAACCTCAAGGACAATTCCATGACCTACGCAATTATTGAAACTGGCGGCAAACAATTACGAGTCGAACCAGGTCGCTTTTATGATATTGAACTGCTTTCGGTCGAACCGGACGAGAAAGTTACCATAGAAGCAGTATTGTTAGTACAGCATAACGGCGAAGTCACCATAGGACAGCCGCATGTGGCAGGGGCAAAGGTAGAAGGAACGGTGTTGCGGCATCTTAGAGGTCGCAAAGTCCTGGTGTATAAAATGAAACCTAAAAAGAAAACCCGGAAAAAGCGGGGTCATCGCCAGGAAATCACCAGATTGTTGATTAACTCAATTAGCGTTGATGGTTCAGTTCTTGCCTCAGAAGACAGCGCGATCGCTCTCACACAAAATGCTGAGGTGACAGAACCAGTTGCCACTGGTACGGAGAATAATGAAACTCAACAGACTATCGATGTTGCTGCTGAACCAGTTGCAACAACTGAAACTCCAGAGGCTGCTGACAACCAACCTGTTGAAGAAACTGCTACTGAATAATAGATAAAAGAAGTAGAAATACAAGAGGAAATTATGGCTCATAAGAAAGGAACAGGTAGTACACGTAACGGTCGTGACTCTAATGCTCAAAGATTGGGTGTTAAGCGTTACGGCGGTCAAGTTGTCCGGGCGGGAAATATCCTAGTGCGCCAGCGTGGCACTAAATTTCACCCTGGTAACAACGTCGGTATTGGCAGTGATGACACTCTGTTTGCTTTAGTTGACGGCGTGGTCACGTTTGAACGCAAGGGGAAAAACCGTAAAAAACTTAGCGTTTACCCAGTAGCTGCGGCAACTGAGGCTGTTGTAAGTTAGGTCAAAAGTCTATAGTCAAGAGTCGATAACAACTATTAACTCTTGACTATCAAAATAAAGTAGGAGGGTGAGAAGCCCTGAAGATGTAGTTTTCCTCCGTGCGTCAAACTACATCTGTGTTTTAAGGGGGGGATGAAACCCGACACAACAAGTTTTAACTTGTTGTTTCTCTTTCAATGTATTGCCTAACAGCTTCTCGGATTAAATCCCAATCGTGAACGCTCTGTTTTTTGAGAGAGCTTTGTCAAATCTTGATCCTCTTTATCTGAAAATCTAAGAGTAAGCTTTTGCATGACCTCATATTGATGTTATAATAAGGTCATGCTAACACAGGTGAAATACCCATAACAAAAATGTGTTGGTACGAACCATGACAACTGAAGATATCTGGTTGTGTTGAGAAGTACAGACGCCCTGCCAGGGCGTCTGTACTTGTTGCCAACAAGCGCGTAAAATCTTCAATGGTTGCTTGATACCGAAGTAGCCGTACAGCCCTGAGCTTGTCGAAGGGTCGAGGCGGGTAGGGCTGTTTGAACAAGCCAACGTGTTCTACAAAAACATGAGACAACGTTACGACCTGTGGCTTTTAGCCCAGGTCATAACAACAGTCAGAATCCTTGCTTTTCAAAGTAGGGAGAGTTCAAAGACTCTGACCAACAAAGAACTCACTAACTCAACACACAGAATTCAGCATGAATTCTTTGCAAGTGGGTAGAGAGTTCTTTTTCACTTGCCACCGAATTTCTTTGTAGGCGCATAAATGATTTGATACTGACTTAGCCGGATTTATCCGTGGTGTCATTCTGAGTTCCTAGCTGCGGTTTCTGAATTTTGAGTTCTCCTCAAATGACCTTATGGATTAGCGCACCTAGGGCTAACCCAGTCAAAGAGAAGATAGATAAAAAGCAAAAGGCTTGCCCCTCAGTGAAGCCGGCTGTTTGAAAATCTATCTTTCCCAAGATAGCCGCAGCAATAATTACCAAGGTATCAAGGAATACTCGGAACTGGGCTATTATCAAAAAGAATAAGAAAGCCGCTAAAACAGTAATACTAAAAGATTTGAGGTTTGATTTGAATAAGACAAAAGAATAGTCTGTTAGCCTTCTCCAAGAAATGGTTAAGCCAGCCAGGAGAACCAAGATAGCAATTACAGCCAGCAGCCATATAAACCAACGAGCAGGAGCATATGTTTTGGATATCACCCAGCCTAAGGTAGTGTAAGTCAGCAGTAGTAATACTAGGGAAACAAAGGGAAGTCTTTTCAAAATTGACATGGGTTGTTCCCATTATAAGGACAGGCTATCATTCCAGAACTATCTAAAGGATAAGAAAGCATAAGGATACTGTGTAGGAAAGGATGAATCTCTTGCCTACACTATAACCCATCAAAAGAAAGGCAATGAAAGTTGATAGATCTTGGCTTGAATGACTTAGACTATAAATTTAATATCATATTTTTTCTACCTTAAATCAAGAGGCTGTTATGCTCTCCCAATAAAAGCAAAGCAAGTTTGCCAAGAATTCCCGCACAAATTGTTAAATATTTTCTTAAACATTTGTAAACTGTTAGCAGCTAAGTAGCCGCGTGTCATGTCTTGTTAAGGAATTATCATGAGACAACTTGTTATAGCTGAGCGTGTAAGCCTGATTGGTCATATCTTGGCAAAGGCTTTTGGGCTGATAGGCATTCTATTGGTCATACCCAATGCCGAAATAATTTTGAACTCAGGAGGCGTTGGACAAACAGCCATGCAATTGAGTTTGGCTGATGGCGGTGTGGTAGATATTATTTTGGGGACAATAGCTGTCTCCATTTATGCATACCGGATATTGGGATGGCGCACTTGGCTAGGGTTTATGCTGCCAGCTATGTCAATATCGGTGGGCAGTGAATTACTAGGAACTAGCACTGGGTTTCCCTTTGGAGACTACACTTACTTGAGTGGCTTGGGATATAAGATTGCGGGGCTTGTCCCATTTACAATTCCCTTATCCTGGTTTTATGTGGGCTTGTCTTCTTACCTGATTGCTCGTGCCGGTCTGGGTGTCGCTCAAAATCCCAGTTTAGCGCGCCACGTAGGTGCCATAGCCTTGGGCGCAATGCTGTTCACCTGCTGGGACTTTGCATTGGAACCAGCTATGAGTCAAACAAATCTCCCCTTTTGGTATTGGGAAAATCCAGGAGCGTTCTTTGGAACACCGTACCAAAATTATGCGGGTTGGTTTGGCACTAGCGCCCTGTTCATGACAGTAGCAGCCTTGTTATGGAAAAACACACCAATTAAAGTCGAGCGATCGCAACTCTGGGTACCCTTAATCGTTTATCTCAGCAATTTTTTCTTCGCTGCTGGACTCAGCTTAGCTGCTGGATTTGCTATCCCGGTTTCGCTGGGCTTTGTGATTGGCGTAGTTCCTGCTGTGGTACTTTGGTGGAGATCAAAAGCCTCATTTGCTAATGTTCCTGTTGCACCAACAACCACTGAAGTTTCTGTAGCGAACGTCAAAGTTGCCGTTAAATAGAGCATTGATTTCCATCGCCAGGTATTTTGCTGTGCTAGACGTGTGGACGATAGCAAGTGCTATCTCACTGTTATTACTACTCATTCAACTACCAGCGACAGCAATTCTGCTGTCACGCCTTCTAAAAGGACCTAGCCGCCTTCCTCCCATTGCACCCAAAAATCCCACACCAGAACTTTTGGGTGCTGTCAGCGTTGTCATTCCCACCCTGAATGAGGCTCTTCGTATTAGTCCTCTGCTAGATGCGATAAGTCGGCAAAGCTACGAAGTCCGGGAAATTATCGTTGTAGATAGCAAGTCTGGTGATGGCACACCTGACTTGGTAAAAGCGGCACAGCAAAAAGATCCTCGCTTTCGCCTGATGACGGATGATCCCTTACCCACTGGTTGGGTAGGGCGTCCTTGGGCGTTGCATTACGGCTTTTTGCATACTTCAGAGGGAAGTGAGTGGTTTCTGGGTGTGGATGCTGATACACAACCATCACCTGGTTTGGTTGCTGGTTTGGTGAAGACAGCAGAAGAGCAAGGCTATGACTTGGTTTCCCTCTCACCCCAGTTCATTCTCAAATATCCAGGAGAGTGCCTGCTACAACCAGCATTGCTGATGACTCTGCTTTACCGATTTGACCCTGCTGGTGTTAATACAGACCAGCCAGAACGGGTGATGGCAAATGGGCAATGCTTTTTATGTCGTCGCTCTGTTCTAGCGGCTGTCGGTGGATATACGAGTGCAAGTGGTTCTTTTTGTGATGATGTTACCTTAGCACGGAATATAGCCGCCTCTGGGTTTAAAGTCGGCTTCTTAGATGGGGCAAAAGTGCTGAAGGTGCGGATGTATGAGGGAGCTATGGAAACTTGGAAACAATGGGGGCGCAGCCTTGACTTGAAAGATGCTTCCTCCCGCGCTCAAATTTGGGGGGATTTATGGCTACTTTCAGCAGTTCAAGGTCTACCCCTCATAGTTGTCCTGAGTTACCTTAGTCTTTCCCTCCCTGTCTCGTTGTCCCCCTCTCCTCCCCTCCTTCTTTTGGGGCTGAATCTATTTCTACTGGTGATTCGTTTTGCAATGCTTTTTGCGATCGCACCTTCCTACGATTGCGCGGAGCGCAGTGCCGGAGGCAATCGCACTCAAGCAAACGGTGGCTGGTTGTTCTGGCTATCACCTCTAGCTGATCCAGTAGCGGTGCTGCGGATTTTCTTATCTGCATTCCGCACTCCAACAGAGTGGCGAGGGCGAAAATACTGAAGGTAGAAGATGGAAGATAGAAGAAAGAACTCAGAACTCAGTTGTCAGAACTCAGAAGAATGAGTGAAACTAAGAGACTCCCGAATTTTACCAAAAAACTGGGTCTAAAGCCCCGCCCTTCTAGGGCGGCTTTTGTTTGTCTCGGAAGGTTTTAAGAAATGGAGCCGCATTTCTTAAAAAAATGTATGATACAGAAAGGAGGTGATGCAAGTGTTTAGCCTGACGTACGAATTCAAACTCAAGCCGACAGCGGAACAAACAACCATTTTTGCCGACTGGCTGGAACAATGCCGTCGTGTCTATAACTATGCTCTAGCTGAGCGCAAGGACTGGTTTAAATCTCGTAGTTGTCAGATAAATGCTTGCTCACTTCGGTCAGAATACATTATTCCGGCAGATAGCAAACGCCCAACTTATGCCAATCAGTGCAAGTCATTGACGGCTTATAGAAAAACTAGTCCAGCTTTGCAGAAAGTGCAATCTCAGGTTTTGCAACAAACGCTCAGAAGGCTAGAGCAAGCGTTTGTTAGTATGTGGGAACAGAACCACGGCTTTCCCAGATTCAAAAAAGTGGGAACGATGCGGTCATTTGTTTTTCCGCAAATGAGCGCTGGATCAATAGAAAACAGCCGTATCAAACTTCCAGTCATAGGATGGGTTAAGTTCCGTCAATCTAGAGAGATTCCAAGTGATGCCAAAGTAGGGCAGGTACGAATAGTTCGTCGTGTTAGTGGTTGGTACGCCATGATAACGTTACAATGGAATGTTGAAGTTCCATCTATAACCCCTCATGGAGAACCGATTGGAATTGATGTAGGAATAAGTCACTTTGCTGCTGTTTCTAACGGAAAATTGTTTCCCAATCCACGACCTTTCAAGAAGCTCGAACGCAAGCTTAAATTGCTGCAACGCAGTGTATCAAGAAAGGTTTTTGGGTCAAACAACCGTAAGAAAGCACAGTTTAAGGTGAGTAAATTGCATGAGCGTATCGCTAACGTAAGGGCATACTATCACTGGCTCCTGTCCCACAATCTTTGTGATTGGGCAGGGATGATATTTGCAGAAGACTTGAACCTCAAGGGACTAGCTCGCGGCTTTTTAGGTAAGCATTGTCTAGATGCTGGATGGGGTCAGTTTTTTGATGTACTAGAACAGTGTTGCCGCAAACGCGGTGTATTCTTTCTTAAAGTTAATAGCAAAAAGACTAGCCAGATTTGTCCCAACTGCCTCACCGAGACAGGTAAGAAAGACTTGTCTTTGCGTACACACTCATGCCACCATTGCGGCTATAGGACCGACAGAGATGTCGCAGCCGCTCAAGTAGTTCTCATACGGGGACTTGCAGCCGTGGGGCACACGGTCAAGATGCTTTCTGAGGGTAAAGCGGTTGCGCTCCCCGTGATGAAAGAATCCTCGCCCTTATAGGGCGAGGAGTGTCAAATTGTCAATATTCTGTGTTCTGGGTTCTGTGTTCTGCGTTCTTCTTCACTCTTCATTTTCCACTTGGTCCCCCCGTTCCAGTTCCCAAAGAATTTGGTTGCCTTCGCGTCGCACTCGTGATACTATCCAGTTCCGCCAGCGCCACTCGTCTCCACGACTGGTAACAGCGCTGGCGTGGACATCCATCAAGTCTGCGAGTTCGGAACTAGTGATAAGGTAGCCTTTTTCAGCAATTTCGTCAGCAATACGTAAGGTTTCAACTAAGTTGCGGAGTTGCGTTACCCTGATTTCTCGAGGTAATTCCTCGCTGACTGAAGCAGTAGAGTGGGTATGTGGTTCCATATTGGTTATATCTGTTGCCAGAGTACTGATTTCTTGTGTCTTTTTGTTAATTATTGTAGAGTTTGTATCAAAATCAGATCCTCTTGATACATTTACCTCGCTTTTTTGCTCAAAGACTTGGTGAAAATGAGATAAATCTTGTTGTTGCAGGGATAGGGTTTTGCCATTGGCGAAGGCGCGGGCGATCGCATCACAGCGTTCGTTACCAACATTACCTGCATGACCACGGACATACTCCCACTTTACCCGTGGGTGATTAAGGTCATCCAAGGTTTCCAACAAATCTTGGTTAAGAACGGGATTTCCGTCTGCCTTTTTCCAGCCTTTCTTTTTCCAGCCTTTAACCCATTTGGTAACGCAGTTGATGAGGTATTCGCTGTCAGTGTAGAGGGGGATCGGTTCAGTTTGTCCGGAGTCTTTTAAAAATTGGAGGGCGGCGATCGCAGCTTGCATCTCCATCTTATTGTTGGTGGTTCGGGTGGATGCACCGCCCATTTCGTGGATGGAACCATCATCGAAGTAGACGACTACGCCCCAACCGCCAGGACCGGGGTTGCCAGTGCAAGCACCATCTGTGTATATACTTTTGATTGTAGGAATTGAAGACATAGTTGAGATTTTAAACCGCCAAGACGCCAAGGACGCCAAGAAAGGCATTTAGCGGCGAAAAATGCAAAGGACAATTCAGGTTAGCATAATTGCATTGTATAGATGTAGTCTGCTGCGTCTTTTTTGGGGGTATCACTACACAAAAAATTACGGGTGGGGTGCGATCGCCCAAACTGTAATAACGCTTCTACCCGGTCCGTAATACCAAAATATCCTCCAAGCACCTGGAGTTCTATTCTCGACATAAGCTTCAAAAACTTCCTGTCCTTCGGGACCTGAAAGAGATTCGTATTTGTGAGTTTGGAGGCTGGGGTGACTCAGGTTAGTTTCCATGTACCCTAGAATTTTGCAAACCTTCTTATACTTTTTAGGATCATGTGTTTCCAGGGATTCCAATTTTTCTTTGGCTTCCTTTGAAAATAGCAGTTTGTATTGCATTAGTCGTCTATTTCTACATCTGCGTATTGAGCAAAGGAACCTAAGTTGTGAACTTCTCCGGCTTGTGCTTGTCGTAGTCCCCGTTCTAGTGAATCCCAAACTGTGGGATCTTGCCAAACCCACAATTCTTCTTCGGGAATGTTATGAGCATCTTTTACCATAAAACTGGTCTGGCGTCGCAGTTGGAAAAGAAATTGCCCAATTTTGCTTGATTCTGTGTATGCTTTTTTCACGAAATTTACAGAATCGTCAGCATTCAAAACTTCCACTGCAAAATTCATCAGTTTGTCGTCACTAATTTCTGCTGAGTCATCAACCTCAAGTACAGTAGATGAACGGAAGCGTTCCCCATCATCTTGCAAAGCAGAACGAGCCGACATATACTCTTGTTCCAAAAGCGAATATTTCTTTGCTAGAGCATGAAGTTTACCGACATTTGAGGAGAACGTCTTACCGATTTCCTTTAGCTGGTTCTGCAAATCAGCAGGCAGAGAATTCTCCTGCCGCATTAAGGCTGCAAGGAAGGCATTGAGCGTTATTTCATCTAAGGAATTCATTTATTTTTGTTTACCTGTAATAATGAATGCTGCCCAATAGTATGGGTGTTTATATAGCTTTTTATCTGATTCCATTTTACTAATTTTATCTACCTCCGTTTCTAAAAAAGGTCTTATTTTTGATTCTTCATCCGGCAGTTGATTCAGGAAATCTTCATACCATAGTTTCAATTTTATAACAGTCAGTTCCTTCAGCCATTCAGTTGCTTCTACCAAAGCAATGGCATCAGATTTATCTGGCTGCCGTCGGTGGTAAAATTCTATCATCACCAAAGCACTGGCAGCTGATTCTACAGTCCATAGCGTACTCACCACATTTGCTACTCCCCGACACAAAAAGCCACTGACTAAACCCACATATTCCGTGGTAATGGTTTGGTTGCCAGTGATAGCAGTTTCGCAAGCCGAGAGGCTAACAAGGTTGTAAGTTGTGAGACTCTTTTGGAAGATTTCTTCTAGGGTAAGTTTGTCTTCACCTGCTAATGCTAATTCTGATTTTTTCGGGTCAATAAAATTGTATTTTCCATGCCCCGTAAAATGAAATATTTCGTAACCATCTTCTAAGACATTTTCCACCTGTTCTTTAGTAGCTTCTTTTCCCTGGATGCGTTTGGGATTATCAAACATCAGGCTAATAGCTTCCGATTCAAAGAAGGCAAAATTTAGTGATTTTAGACCTTTACTAGTGGGTGCTTCTACACTAAGTAGCTGTTGCGCTCCTTCTTTGCCTCCCTTTGGAGAAAACTCTTGTAAATTTATGCCAATTTGAGCGCTGGGCAGATAGGCAATTGTGAAATTCAACCCTTCCCCCTGCCCATTGAAAAGCGCATGAAGCGGAAATCTATGTAAGTCGCGGTGGGGAATTAAAATCAGGTGCGTGATGTCTTGAAGTTCCTGTTTAATTGTGGGAATGCTGAGGATTTTTTTGAGGTCATTGAGCCTATTTTCCATGTCCACTCGCCAGGAGTGGTTACTTTTACTTTGTTCATCTTTCTTGTCTCGATAATCGGCGTATTGTTGATTCCAATCTTTCACCCAGTTTTCAAAATCGTGCAGGCGTTGCACCGCTGCGGGTACTTCTAACTCATCGGACTGGAGATCCCCACCAACCCTGCTTGAAAAGGGGGGAGAAGAAAGGAGGATGGGTGACGGGGCGTCGTGTTTGAGGATGAAAGTGTGTAAAGCTGCTGGGCTGAGATGCCAGTAGATAATAGCAGTTTTGGGATTGAGTAACCGTTGCATTTTTAAGTAGCTGGGGGAGGAAATCTCATCACTCCACGCATACAAAAGCCAACTCAAACAGGCATTTTTACCCTGTTCTGCTAATTCAACCGCTTGCACCAGATCCCCAGACTGCACAGCTAAGTCAACAGTTAACTGCTGAAAAGGAGCAAACTTCAAAGCCAACTGTTTTTTATTGCCAGGACTTTTGCACTCATTCAGCAAGCGTCGCAACAAATCTGTACCGCGTCGCTGAAGTTCAGAAGCTTTGGCTGTTTCCTCTAAAGCCAAAAGGACGCGAATCAAATCTTGCAAAACTTCCAGATGCAACTGGGGGAAATCTGCTTCTGTAAGAGTTTTTAGCGCTTCGTTGTAACTGTTGACGGCTTTGTGCCAATAGCTGCGGGGACGGGAATCTTTTCGCCCTCGGAAGTAGTGAGCATTACCTATCGCCCGATGCAATTGTCCCCAACCTTCTGGGTGAGTGTCTTGGTGGCAATACTTCAAACCTTCCTTATAGCTTGCTAATTGTCCCTCATAACCGCGTTGGTTAAGAAGAGGATTTTGTCTGGCTATGGCGCTCATAAAAGCTAGCAGGGGATCGCAACTAACTGAACTTCCAGCTGCATTGCCCCGGTTAATCCAAGGTTGATGTAAGTCAGGTTTGAATTTAATTGCTTTGTCGTAGGATGCGATCGCTTCTTCAAATCGCCCTAAGTTACCCAGCGCCAAGCCCCGGTTGTTCCAAGCTTCATAGTAGTCGGGTTTGAATTCAACAGCTTTGTCGTAGGATGCGATCGCTTCTTCAAATCGCCCTAAGTTAAAAAGCGCCACTCCCCGGTTGTACCAAGCTTCATGGTCGTCGGGTTTGAATTCAACGGCTTTGTCGTAGGATGTGATCGCATCTTCAATTCGCCCTAAGTTAGAAAGCATCACGCCCCGGTTGTGCCAAGATTCATGGTAGCCGGGTTTGAATTCAACGGCTTTGTCGTAGGATGCGATCGCACCTGCAAAATCTCCTGCCATAAATTGCTCATTACCTCGGTCAAACCAAGCTTCTGCCTCTCCCTCCCCTCTTTCCTCTGCGTCCTTGGCGTCTTGGCGGTTCGTTTCTCCTCCCCGCCTCAACAACCGCATCCCAATATCACGCGCCACATCTCCCACTTCCCCAACGCCCAACTCACCCACCTGCACCATCCGCGCTGCTAACTCATCATTCGGTGCGCTTGATGCTAACAATCTTTCACCAAAGCGCCGCAACCACTCCACCAAACCTGACTGAGTGATTTTATTTGCATCCAAGAAACCCTTTACCCGTCCCCGACTCCAACCCTCATTCACACCCGCCAACAGTTCGAGGAACAACGCTTCATACTCCGCATCTGTCGGCTGTTTGGGTGGTTCTACCTTTCTCTGTCCCCCCGGTTGAGGAGATGGATGCTTGTTGCCAAATAACCCCTGAAAAAACCTTTTGAGCCACTGCCAAAGTCGCCTAAGCATTTGCCGCAGATTTTTATTGCATTTATCCAGTATTTTAGCGATTTCTCTTAAAAGGCAATGGTTTGAGTCACATTTATTTAACGAATGCGATGCTACCCAACGTTTGCCTGACTCAACCTACAGCAAATTCTGTGTATTGACGCATCTTGGGTGGGTCAATACCCAACACAATATCGTGTTTTGGCACTCCTATTTCTACTAGCTTATTGGCAATGCCGACTTCTGTTCCGTCCTGCTGTACCCAGATTTTTCCATCAATGATGTCGAGATGAAGCACAACTCCATAGACACGCTGTGAATCACGCCAGCCGACATATACTAATTGATAGCGATCGCGCTCTTGATCAAAAATTGTCTCTGCCTGAATCCGGCTGTCCCAAACTAACTGAGCGTGTTCACTCAGCAATCTTTGAATGTGCTGACGATATTCTTCTACGGCTGCCATCGCTTAATCACCTCCTGATCAATATCGTAGATCAGCAAATACACTTGATGCTCCTCAACGAGTGACTGAATAAATGATGTGGTGAAAAACTGCTCATAGACGTTGTTTGGCACTGCTAAATACAATAGGCGATCGCTCTCTTGTACTTGCAGTGCTGCTCGATACGCCAAAAACTGTCCTAATGCACCATAAAACTCCGAAATCTTAGATGGACCAAGAAAGCTCTTAATTTCAACGGCAATTTTATGTTCTCCTCGTTCCGCCGCTATCACCTTCTGTGCCCCTAAGTCAATTGCCAAATTAAAACTACCTGCTTGAAGTGGGTATGGATCGTGAGTTATTTGCCATCTCTCCTTTTGCAGGGCTGTTTTGACAATAGTATGAAAGGCATCTTTGGCAGGCATAAATGACTTACTGCACAAGTCCATAATTAAAGATAGCTTGTTGCTAGGAATTGTTCCTTTGGTGCGATCGCACGAATTGACCGCATAAAGGCGATCGCCTAAAAGTTGATTTATAAAGTAAATCTTAAGTAGGGTGTGTTACGGCTTTGCTATCACGCACCATGCGCTTATAGCGGTGCGTTAGGCGCTTTCGTCATGTTTTTCGTTACAAATCATATCGAAACGGTGCGCCTAACACACCCTACAGTAATTTTATTTTTACTTTATAAATAACCTCTAATTCACGGTTTAATTGTACTACAAATATCTAGATATTTTTCTTCAACGATAATTCTCAATAACCTGGTTCATAAATTTTTGCCAGTTTTCATTGGGATTCCAAATTTTCTGTAAATCTTTCTTTGCTTCTTCGTCACTCATGTGCTCATGAATGCGGCGATAAAGATACATGAAAGCCGAAACTCTCATGTTAGCAGCACAGTGAACCAAGACTTTTTTGTCGCCGTTTGCTTCCATGACGCTAAAAAATTCGTTCACATTTTCAATAGTGGGTTTTTCCCAAACTACTGGAATGTGTACGTACTGCATACCTTGAGATTCAATAATTTCTTTTTCATCAGGTAAAGCCTTGGGAGATTTTGATGGTGCCAGATTCACAACGATTTGATATCCTGCTTGTTTAATTGCTGAAAATTGTTCTTTAGTTGGTTGTCCTGAAGTGGCAATAGAATCTGATATTTTTAGGTAGTTGTAAATGTCTTCAATCTTATTACCTATGATTTTGCCAGGCAGGAGATTGCTGAGAGATAGTTTGAGAAAACCTGAAATCTTTTTAATTATATTGTTAAACATACTTACAATCTATGCTCCTATTTATTGTTCTTACTAGTCTTTACATTGTCAGTATAAAGTTCTTGGTTTCTGTACATCAGCCGTATTTCACCTACGTTAGCTGAGAAGTCCCAACGTTCATAAAAAGGAATCATTTCTGGCAAACAGTAAAGAGTAATTTGCTCAACAGAGGAAAGTTTGGGATGATTGACAACTGCGTCGATTAACTTAGCACCAAGACCTATTTTTCTATGTGTTGGTTTAACGATAACATCATAAATAGTTGCCCTATACACAAAATCAGTGAGAACACGAGTAAAACCAATTAATTGTTCGTTTTCATCTACCAATCCAACGATAATGTCTGACGCTGCAAGCATCTTAACAAGGTCTTCACGAGTACGTTTGTAGCTCCAAAATTCGTTTTTATATAAATCCAGTAAATCAGAAATCTGGTTTTCGGTCAGATTGGCAATAATTTGATAAGTCATAATTGCACCTGGTATTTATTCATTTTTTAGCGCTAGTTAGTTTGTAGCTGGGCTAAAGCGCAACTACAAACCCATAACCAATTGCAAATGGTATGCAAGTTAAAAATGCGACAGCTTATTCTGGTTTTACCCCAATCAACAGTGCAAGTTCTAGCCATTTCCAGTAACAGTCTACGTCTGTAAAACCAATATCCCGCAGCCAACAAAGCTGTGTTTCTACATCCAAAAGCTTATTAGATGGGTCGTCTTCCTCAAGAGTCCTACCGATCGCATGTAAAAAATGTTCGTGCAACTTGGGAGTGGGTGAGGCGACGTGTTCCAAATTGCAGAAAATTCCCCCTGGTTCTAGCAGATGGAAAATTTCTCTGTACAGGGAATGTTTGCGTTCATCAGTGAGGTGATGGATAGCAAAACTGGAGACAACCGCATCAAACAAACCCAACTCAGGTAGTGGTACATCTAAGTTATGTGCAATAACTTGCACCGTAGAATCATCGGCAAAGCGAGTTCTTACAGCCTCCAGCATTGTTGGTGAAAAGTCAACAGCAACGCTGTGGACGTGGGGACGTTCTATTTTGAGTAGTGCTAGCAAACGACCGTCTCCAGTTCCTAAATCAAGAATGCGTTTCACTGTCTTGGGGACGTGTTCTAGCAGTATGGGACAACAACCATAAGTTGTCCACAATGACAATCATAAGTTGACCACAGGAATCTCTAGAAGGTTGATTTTTCGTACCCCGGAGCGGACAGAAAATTACCTATGACAACTATAAGTTGTCCATGAGTGCAAAAAACAAAGCATAAGTTGTCCATGAGGACTCGGTCAGATTACGAGGATAGCTTAAAATTATGATGGCTAAGCGTACTCACTGAAAATCGCCGCATTCGAGAACCGAAGCCAAGCTAATTCAAAATCAACTGGATACTGCTCGTCTGACTCATACAAGACAACCGCTATCTCAATCGAAAAGTCAGCACAAAGAGCGTTGTTTTCGTGGACAGAAGCTAAATTAATTATGCTCATTTCACTACCTCCACTCCTATCTCAGCAGTTTTCGCCAATCTGTCGTAAGCTTCAGCTATCGCTTACCAGTATCAAGACTGTGCAAGCTAATTGTTTTTCTGTCTGGGTCTTTTTTGGTTGGAGATTCTTGCCAAGCCCCGACCTAGGAGAACCCATATCTTGGATGCTTAACGACTGAGCCACGCTTCAAACCTGCGCTCATGGTTCCGCCATCACAAACGTGGTAACAGGAAACATTGAGGCTAAGCATTGTAGATGCAACGTGTTATCGTCATTGTCATACATAAGCGTCGCAAAGCGACGCTTATCACCTAATAAAACTCAACCCGCCTTGTCTTGTGACGGAGGCGGGTCTTCTTTCATAATTTGCAAGACGCGATCGCGTTGTCGCCTGAGAGACAGGTTTTCCTCTCTCAGGCTGCTGATTTTTTTTCTAGTTGATCTATCCGTCTTTCTTGTGAAACTACCATTTGATAAAGCGCTTGTATATCCACGCCTTCTGACTTTTGATTCCCCTCGCGATTAATAAAGTCGGCAACTATATCATTAATCAGTTGTGATAGCTTTATGTTTCGGTCTTTAGCTATTTTCTCCATTTGCTCTCTAATTTCCGATGAAGTCCGGAAATTGATTTGAGTATCCATCCTCATATTGACCCTCTGCAATGCGTTGCAATGTCTCTCCCTGAATTATAGTTCTCCTGACTATACAAAAGAAAATTATGCGTCGCAATGTTTGACAAAAGCGTTGCATTGCATTACATTAGATTCACAAGGCAACAGGGAACTACCCCAAGCCAAAACAAAAGACGACCGCTCCGACTACCAATCAAGTGCGATCGCCTTTTGTAAACCCCCAACTACTAAAGTCAGGTATTTTAATAATGACACATCCTATATATAGCGGCGACCATCTCACGACTCTCAAACGTCCCGAACTCTGGGCAATCTGTGACCAATTAGGGTTACCTAAGCATTCGGCAAACGCCAAGTGTGTTGATGAGATTTTGGCGAAGCAGTCCTTACAAATTCAAGCGGTAGCGCAATCAGAACTCAACGTAACAATTGAACAGCAAGCGCAGGAAGTTGCACCAGAAGCAGAAATTGACGCAGTACCCGACTCTGACTTTGGCAGCTTGTACAGAGTATGGCAAGGTATGCGTCTTATCGGTACCTTCTACCAATCAATAAGTGGTGAGTGGGTAGCGCGTTCTTGTGGTAGCACTGAGTGCTGGTACTGTTCTACGGGAGAGGAAGCGCAAAGTCGAATTATTGAAACCGCTACGAATAGCACAGTAGATGACCTTTTAGACAAGCCATTCGATGAGCTAACTGCGGATGAATGGGAGCGATTGAAGGAATATGAGCCACAAGAGCCAAGTGACGAATATGAACCCTTTTCTTCAATGCGCTGCTTTTAAATCAATCCTACGATGGCACAGATACTTGAGTAGCGCAATGTCATGACTTATAACCAAAATACCTATTCCAACCTGGCAGGCATAGTCAATGACTGTACGCCAGATGAGTGCTTGAGTGTTGGTATCCAACATAGCAGTCATCTCGTCAGCAATTAAGTAGCGGGTAGCTCTATTGAGTGAGCGTGCGACTGCGATACGTTGCAACTCTCCCCCACTCAGTTCATGGGGAAAGCGACTCAGCCAACTAGAGTGAATTCCCAAAGCTTGCAGGAGTTCCCTAGATGTTCCTTTTCCCTCTGCTAGGATTTGGCTAATCAGCCAGCGGGGGTTCATTGCTAGTTCTGGGTGCTGAAAGATGAGCTGTACGGGGCAATAGCCTTGTTTTGGCAGAGGCTCACCGTCGATTGTGACTCTACCCTCCGTTGGTTGAAGATACCCGGCTAGTAGCTTACCTATAGTCGTTTTGCCCTGACCGCTTGGACCTTGCAAGCCCACAATTTCACTCTTGTCGATTTCAATACTGAAACCACGCAAAATCCAAGGTTGATTCACTCGGTAGCGAAAAGACAACTGTTCACCCTTCAGCATGAATACACCTCACAGGAGCGCCTCGCACGATCTGAAACTGGGGTCGGGCTTTTTGGCAAGCGTCAGTCACTAAGGGACAGCGGTCAGCAAACAGACAACCATCAGGAAGCGCCTCTGGACTGGGTTGGGTGCCTTTAACCGGGATAAAGCCATTTTGGGGCAGCGATCGCCACAGCGCTTGTGTGTAGGGATGACGCAGATTACCATCAATAAAATCCTCTGCCGCCGCTACTTCTAATGTCGTACCTGCATAGAACACAGCCACTTTGTCTGCAACTCGCACAGCCGCTTCCAGGTCATGGGTGATAAGAATCACCGCTTTGCCCTCATTTGCCAGTTCGCGTAGGTGGTTAAGTGTCTCAACAACTACATCTATATGTAAACCAGGAGTGGGTTCATCAGCAATCAACAGTTCAGCGCGTCCGACGGCTGCTGTAGCAACTAGTACTCGTCGAGCCATGCCACCTGAAAGTTGAAAGGGGTAAAGCTGTTTAACTGGCAGGGGAAGAGCGTAGCGTTCAAAGGTTTGATTCACAACTCCTCTTGCTTGCGTAGCAGACAATCCACTCAAACGAGCTGCCCGATGTACTTGCGAACCCACTCTCATTAGGGGATCAAGATAACTAACTGACTGGGGAATCAAGGCAATTTCCTTGCCCCGCAACTTGCTCTGACGCTCTGAGGTCAGGAGTTCTCCTTTAAAATTTATCTTGCCTGTAACCAAGGCATTATAAGGCAAAATGCCCAAAATTGCGTGAGCTAGCAGACTTTTACCAGAGCCACTAGAGCCAACCACTGCCACCACTTCACCCGCACCAACCTCTAAATCCAAATCCGTAATGACGGTCAGCCGTTTTTGGGTCAGACCCACATCGTACATGGTGAAAGTGACACTGAGGTTTTGAACTGATAGCATAGTATAATGTTACCCTTGGCTTGTTTTTGGGTCGAGCAAAGCAAGCAGGCTCTGACCCAAGATGTCGAAGGTTTTCACCGCTAGAAGCAACGCTACTCCTGGCATTACCGCCAGCCACCAGTAGCCACTGGATAGGTATCGCATTGACTCCGACAGGATAATCCCGATTGCCGGAATCTCTGGCGGTAGACCCAAACCCAAAAAGGTAAGCCCTGCCTCGTGCAAAATTGCGTGGGGAAACAACAAAATCAACCCAACGAGGAACTGGGGCAATAGGTGGGGCAGTATGTGATTGCGGGCAATCCACAGGGGCGAGTGTCCTAGTTTAGAAGAGAGTTGCACGTAATCAGAACTTTTGACCTGAAGCACTTCAGCCCGCAGCAGACGAGCCAAGTTCATCCAATGGGTGATAGTGATGGCGATGATTAACCCCTTGACTCCGCCCCCAACAGCAAAGGCAATTAGGATAACTAATACTAGGTGAGGCAGGCTGAAGAATACATCGATGATCCAGATGATAAAGGCATCAACTTTACCACCAAGTGTAGCTGAGAGCGTTCCCAGTACCAAGGCTATGACGGCGCTAAAGCTAGCGGTTAGCAGCCCCACCCATAGGCTCAAGCTCAAACCGTGGAGGGTACGGGTGAACATATCTCGTCCCAACCAGTCAGTGCCAAACGGGTGAGCAAGCGTTGGAGGTTGGTTGCGTTCTTGTAAGGCAATCTCCAAACCAGCTTTACCAATCAGTTGGGTGCCAAGCAGCAGGATGCTCAAAACGATCGCGCACAGAGCAATGAGCACCAATGTCCGACTACGACGATTACTGAAGATCAGTGATAGTTTGCGTCCTAAAGTTTGAGGGGTTGAAATCGCAGTGGGAAGTTTCATCCTCTGGTACCTGCTATGCGGATGCGGGGATCAATCACTTGGTAGCTGAGGTCTGCCAAGGTGTTGCCGATAAACACAAAGATGGCGCTGAACAAAACAATACCCACCAGTAGCGGGACATCATTGCGCAAACCTGCTTGTAAGGTTGCACTACCTAACCCAGGATAGCCAAAGACCTTCTCAATTAAGACAGTACCACCAAACAGTTCGCTAAGAGATGCAAATTGCAAAGTCAGGGCTGGTAAAGCGATATTGCGTAAACCGTGGTGTAAAATGACTCCAGTCGTTGTTTCTCCCTGAGCGTAAGCAAACAGGGCATAGTTACTATTAAGGACTTGGATCAGTTTTTCGCGGGTTTGCAAAGCAATATTTGCAACCCCAATAACGCTGAGAGCGAGAGCAGGTAGTAACAAATGGTATAGACGTTGCCAAAAAGTGACATCTTTAAGCAACACTCCTGGTGGAGTCGCACAACACATAGGAGTGACTTTTAAAGTGACGGAGAAGGTAATAAGCAGCAGCAGTGCAATCCAAAAGGTGGGAGCAGAGGACAAAGTGTAAGCATACAGCCGAATTGCTTGATCCAGCAGTGAAGCTTCTTTCGCTCCTGCTAAGACACCTAAAGCGACTCCTAAAATGCCTGAACCCAACCACGCCAATGCCATTAACCAAAGTGAGGCTTGAAAGCGCTCAGCAATGACATCAGAAACTGGCTGATTGTAGGTCATGGAAGTTCCAAGGTTGCCTTGAAGCAGTTGCCCCAGCCAGAGAATGAATCGCATAATCCAAGGTTTGTCAAGCCCCCAACGCTGGATAATCAATTCTCTTTGCTCTGAACCGAGGCGAATTACATCAGAACCAACGTAAGCATTGACAGTGTCAACCGGAGATAAACTAACTAGCACGAAGGTAAGGACAGCGACGCTTAGCAGGAGCAACAACAAATGCAAGAGTTTTTGCAGAATAAATCGAATCAGGAAGTGCATGATGAAATCCATTTCCAGTTAGGCAAGTTATGTAGAAGCGTTAGCGTGTAGTGGCGGGATTGTTCGGTAGCTTTACTAACGTCGAGACAGGTGCTGACAAGGTAAGTTTTATCGATATTGACTAGCCAGGCTGAGGCTGCATCGCCTTTTGTGGTGACTCCGGTTTGACCATTCCATTGCACCTGCTTCCAAAATTGGATTGCTTCTGTCTCTGTAGCGGATGCTGCTGCTCGGTCAAGCGCTCTATCAACCACTGGGTTGCTATAGTAACCGGGATTTTGGTATTTTCCTTGTGCCAAAGAGCTTTTGAAGAGAAAGGATAACTGCTGCGTGTCGTGGGTTTCCAGCGCGTAGAGGACAACATTGCTTTGCATCCGGCGTTCAATCTCAGTCCAGCTCCGACCCTCAACATTTACCTTAATCCCGACAGGTTTGAGCATTTGGGCAACTGCTAAAGCCAGTCCCTGCCGGAAAGCGTCTTGGGCATTGTAAAGGAGAGTGAATTCTGCCTTGATCCCCTGTTTTTCTAAAATGCCGTCACCATTCGTATCCCGCCAACCATCCTCACTTAGGATTTGCTTGGCTTTGTTGATATCCCCATCTTGAATGTCTGCTTTTGGCTCGTCCCAGGGAAGACCAGTAGCAGGACTCATCGCTGGGGAACCGTAACCATTAAACAAGGTTTGAACCAAAGTTTGGCGGTCAATCGCATAATTGACTGCCTGACGAATCGCTCGGTTTGAAGTGACATCGTTGCCAATTGGGTAGCCATCAGGTGTCTTCCTTCCTGTACGGGGAGGATAGGGAAACATAAGCCCAGCGTGACCGAGACTTTTAATGACATAAGTCTTCATGCCTTCCACTGGCTGTGAGGCTAGGTGGTTGGGAACTGCAGCCACCTGAACTTGACCGGCTCTGGCAGCGGCAAAAGCAGCATCTCCCTGAGTGAAGAGAAGGATGACACGCTTAATAGCTGGTTTCTGCCCGTAGTAGTCAGGATTGGCTTCGATGATGACCTGCTCCCCCTGGTTCCATTGCACCAGTTTGTAAGGACCGGAACCGATTGGGTTGCGGGCGTAGTCTTTGTTATGGGCATGCTTGGGTACAATACCCAAACTGGCAAGTTGATTGACAAAGGTAATATCAGGTCGTTTGAGGTGTAGTTCGACCTGATACTTACCTGTAGCAACAGCGCGATCCAAAATCTCCATATCCAGTCGCCCCAAACTGTCTTTCGTTGTATTGAAGGTGTAAGCGACATCTTCTGCCAAGAGGGGCTGACCATCAGTGAACCGAACATCTTGGCGGATTTTCACTGTCCAGACCTTGCGATCGCTGCTGACGGTGTAGCTTTGGGCTAGATCGTTGACCAGTTCTAAATTTTCGTCGCGGCTTAATAGTGTACTTTGAAACAGAGGAGGACCAGCGTAATGCCAACCCATTGTTGGGTCGAACCCTTTCTCATATATATGATATTCATCCCACCCCAAGTCCACCATAATCTGCTCCTTAGAACCAGAGGTGGTGCTAAGCAGTGAGCGATTCTGGGAAACCCGACTACAAGCAGCCGCTCCTACTAACAGCAGCACCACTAGCAAGCGAAGGAAATCAGATGTGCGCTGATAAGTTTTACCAAGTAGGCATTGCCTACTACTAAGACAATTTTTGTACATTGCCCACTAAGCGTGTTACTAAATTCGATACTGTCTTCCGATTCATAGGACACACTCGAATCAGAAATTGATAGACACCGTTCCCAACACTGTCAAAGGTGCTCCAGGAATTAATGTAAAGCCGTTATCAACGTCGTAATATCTTGTGCTAAAGAGATTTTTTAAATTTAGCCCGAATCTAAAGTTATCTTGACGGTAAAACAGAGCTGCATCTGCTTTAAGGTAAGAGGGAATTTTGAAGGTATTGGGTAGTATGACCTCAGCATCTTGTGCATATGTCAGCCCCAAGCCAAATCCCAACCCCTGCAAACTTCCACTTTGCAGTTCGTAGGTCGTCCAGAAACTGGCACTATGATATGGAACACCAGGCAGGCGATCGCCAACTATATCTGGATTAGTATCCTTTGTAACTTCTGCATCCGTGTAAGCATAGCTAGCGATGATATTCCATCCTGGCAAAATTTCTCCGGCAATATCCAATTCAACCCCACGACTGCGTTGTTCGCCCGTTGCAACACTATACAAGTCTCGAGATTCCGGGTCAGGATCAGCTGTTGGCACATTCTGTCTGGTAATCTGGTAAAATGCCAAGGTTGCTGAAACTCGGTTCTCGAAGAAATCTTGTTTAAGTCCAAACTCAAACTGGTCTCCGCTCTGCGGTTCTAATAATTCTCCCGTCTGGGTGATGTAACCAGTGTTGGGACTGAAGGCTTGTGCATAGTTGAAATAGACAGAAGTAGAATCTGTTGGCTGGTAGACAATGCCCACGCGGGGAGAGAATTGTGTATCCGATCGGTCTATCAAGTCATTTGTTAGTGTATTTTCATTGAAGGAATAGACAGAGTCAAAGCGAATGCCACCTAGCACCTTGAGATTTGAGGCAAGCTCAACCAAGTCTTGTATGTAAATTCCGAGACTATCGTTGCCAAATTCCGCAGAGTCCAACACAGTGTAAGTTCCCGGTCGGGCACCGTAAACAGGATTAAAGATATCGATGGAACCCAGAGGCGCGGTACTGCGAGTATAGGGATAGACAAATCGACTTAATTCCACACCAAACAGAAGATTGTGTCGCACGGAGCCTGTATTGAACTTGCCAATGATTTCGTTTTGCAGCGTGTAGAGTTGATTGTTCTGCGGTCCCTTAACAGATTCACGGTTGAGCGTTCGCCGATCCGGTTCTAGCGCAGTGCTAGCTAATCGTTCAGATCCAATATTGAGATCGGCAACGAGTACACTAAACCCCTGCCGAAATCTCCAATTATCACTAAAGCGATGTTCAAAGTCGTAATATCCCCAGTGGGTTGTTCCCGTAGTAGGCCCTAAATCTGGTTCGCTAAGATACCTGCTGATAGGTACTCGCAAAAACTCTCGCTCTGGTGGAAAGTTAGCACCAAAAATGTTATTAGAAATTTTGAAATATTCGTACTCTACTGTTAACGTTGTTCGCGGACTCATTCGCCAGGTAAAAGCTGGTGCAATGAAATAGTCTTCGTTAAAGACAAAATCGCGAAAGCTGTTTGCAGATTCGTAGGAAGCATTCAAACGGTAGGTGAGAGAACCATTTGCGGTGAGAGGACCTCCTATATCGAATGTTGGACGAAAAAAATCATAATTCCCAACTGTGAAATTCGCTTGGTAGAACGGTTGATCTAAGGGCTTCTTTGTGATTGTGTTTACAACACCACCAAAGGCGAAATTGCCCCCATAAAGTGTCGAAGCTGGTCCTTTGAGGACTTCCACCCGTTCGACATTCGCAAAACCGTGGGGATTGATAAAAGCCGAGTCTGGAAAACCATTACGGAGTTGTTGGTAACTTTCCCCGAAGCCTCGCACCCGGTATCCGGGCGCAAACGGAAAGCCAGGGAACCGAGTTACACCGCTGATATTTTCAGTGAACTCTTCCAGACGAGTCAGCCCGCGATCGCGAATCACGGCTTGCGGTACTACCTGTACTGATAGGGGCAAGTCGCGTTGCGGGACAGGTAGCTTGGTTCCGGTTGTTGACTCTTGAACCCGATATCCTTCCTCTTGCTCACCCGTCACTACTAGCTCAATGGGTTCTTCACCAGAAGCCGATGGTTTTGCAGGCTGTGTTTCACTACTAGGTTTAGGTAAGCTTTCCTCGTCTGTGGGCGGGGGTGCCGTAGGCAAAGAAGGGCTAGGTGTGGGCTTCACAGCTGAGGATACAGCCGGTGTCACCGCGAAAATGAGACCTTCATCGCTGTCAAACACCTCGACTTTTGGTAATTCCTGTTCACCTGTCACTGTCACTTGGACAGTATTAGGATTCTGATTTGTGACTTGTAACAGCGTAATTCCCGCAATAGGTTTTTCAGAACGCAAAGAATGACCACTAGCCAGTTGTAATTGAGCATTGGTGATCACAGCAGTCAGGGTATTACCTTCACTTTTGAGTGAAGTTTGCAGCTTGTCAGATGTAGCAGATGTTTTTAAGATGATTTCCAAGCCACTTTGTGTTTGATTCAGCCTGACCCCTGTTACTTGAATAATCTGACTCGATTGCTCTTGCTGCGCCAGCCACTCCTTAACGTTGGTGTAAGGACGCTGGATGTCCTTAAGTTGGGGAATCTTTGTAATAGGGACTATTTTTGCTGTATGACTTGTTTTCGTGGTGTTAGCTCCTGCCAAAGCTTGCTGATTGACAATCACTGCTATGACCACAGCTATTCCTAAATTCCTCAGTAGATGCAGTTGATTCATAAATCCCTCACACCAAAGTAGTTTGAACAGCAACGAACTCCCAGCTACCAAAAGGATTTGGCAAGCGTCAGCAGCTAGAATGCTTTTTTTTGTTACTAAGTAAATATCACACTTTTTGATAACAATAATACTTTTTAATAAAAGATAGAGAATTTGAAAACTAACTTTAGCCAAGTAGAACTTCGGGACTAAATCCGAAGCAGAATTATTGAGTTTTTATAAAATGACTCTTTAGTAAATTATTTGTATTTGCAGCAACCGTGTCAAACGACAAGTTGTCAAACTTGAATGGGAGCGAGCAAAAAATATTTTTTTATTACTATGCCCTATAGGGGCATAGTAATGTACAGAAAACTTTGCTATAGAGCGCTGACGATGCGCTAAGTTAGAACGAAAAAACTACAGATAATACCATTTCATCTTTGCTCAATGCAATTCTTTTTATAAGGCAATACAACAAGCTTTACAGTATCCCAGTTACAATCCAAGTATTGCCCTGCTAACTTTGAAAATCATTATCAATAAGTTAAGAATTGATAGTAAATATTAATGAAGAAATTAATGAGAAAAAACCGAATTGAGCCTGAAAAGCTTTCGTGAAAAAGGAATAGAGACTATTAAGAAAGATGTCGAAAAGGGATGCTGCGGTTTTAAAGTAAAAAATTCTACAAATTATTGTTTGGTTTAGGACTTGTAAATTGTAAGACAGGTGATATGGTGATATTATGACTTTGGCTAACAGCAAGCTAAACCTCAGAGTGAGGAAATAAGTATGCCGATTCAAATTAGAGATGAAGCAATTTACAACTTGCTGCAAAAAATCTATCGAAGCGATCGCACTTAAAAAGACGTCGCCGTTCGAGCGATCGCCCAACCAAGTTTTTGGATTTGCTAAGTTTTTTGAGCTAAAAAACTGTAAAGCATTATATCAATACCAACTTTTCAGGTAATGCTTGCGCTAACTAACAGGGAGGCGTTCTCAACAGCATAAGTCTAAAAAACTTCGACTTTAGAGTAATCAATACCTACGGCGCAAATAGGAGCAATTGCCTCACTGGATTACTCTTTCAAAATCCGAATTTACAGAACACAAAGCTTATATACTCTGATTAAATAAAAATTAATTTACCGCAAAGCTTTTCTCATGATTGAACTAGAAGAGCGCCAGATTCTGCTGGAGTCTTATCTGCAAGCGCAGGTGGCTAAAATGCTGAAAATTGCTTTATCTCAAGTGGATCTTCAGCAACCTTTGAACAGTTTGGGACTCGACTCCTTGAGCCGAGTCGAGCTAAAAAACTGCATTGAGACTGACCTTGGAGTCATTGTATCTCTCGCTGACTTTCCACCAGATTCTAACCTTGCCCAGCTAGCAATGCACGTACTCAAACAGCAGAATGAAACTCAGGTTAATTACCCAGAAAATTCGTGTATTCATCAGCTATTTGAGGCTCAGGTAGAGCGGACACCGGAAGCTGTTGCGGTTATCTTTGAAGACGTAGAGACAAGGGTTATCAGGTCTCTATCCTATCGAGAGTTGAATCAATGCGCTAATCAACTAGCACATTACTTGCAAAGGCAGGGAGTAGGGTCAGAAACACTGGTTGGCATCTGCGTAGAGCGCTCTCTAGAGATGATTGTAGGACTGCTGGGTATTCTCAAAGCGGGTGGAGCTTACGTACCTCTAGATCCAACATATCCAAAAGAGCGCTTAGCTTTTATGTTGGAAGATGCCTGTGTACCGATACTGCTGACTCAGGCGCAGCTAGTTGCAGAACTCCCTGCACATAAAGCTAAGGTAGTGTGTCTGGACTCAGACTGCGGCGTTATGGTACACGAGAGCAACGAAAACCCTCTCAGTACAGTAAGTTCAGAAAACTTAGCTTACACGATCTATACTTCAGGCTCCACGGGTAGACCCAAGGGAGTTATGGTAACGCATAACAACTTAGTTTATTCGACTGTTGCTCGTACTTTCTATTACCAAGAACCCGTTAAAAATTTCCTGTTGGTTTCATCCTTTGCCTTTGATAGTTCAGTTGCAGTCATCTTCTGGACGCTCTGCTTTGGAGGAACTCTTGTACTCCCTAAAGAGGGTTTGCACAAAGACATCTTGCAGTTAACAAAGTTAATATCTCAATATCAAATAACCCATTGGTTAAGCGTTCCTTCTCTCTACAAAGCCTTACTAACTCATGGGTCGTTACAGCAGCTTGTTTCCCTGCGTACCGTTATTGTAGCGGGAGAGCTTTGTTCGAGAGAGTTAGTCGATCGCCATTATCAAATACTTCCGCAAACAACTTTATTTAACGAATATGGACCGACAGAGGCAACTGTTTGGAGTAGCGTATATCGTTGTCAAAGCGATGAGTTGAAGAGTTCAATTCCTATCGGTCGCGCAATTGCCAATACTCAAATTTATCTACTAGATGAGCAGTTAAATCCTGTACCTGTTGGAGTACCGGGTGAATTATACATAGGCGGAGCAGGCGTGGCTAGAGGCTACCTTAACAGACCAGAATTAACTGCTGAAAAGTTCATATCAAACCCTTTGTCTGAGATGAGGAAATGGAGAGAACTACCAATACCCCAATCACCAATCACCAATCACCATTACCCAGTCCCCAGACTTTATAAAACTGGAGATTTGGCGCAGTATCTTCCAGAGGGAAACATTGAGTTTTTAGGTCGCATTGACCAACAGGTAAAGATACGCGGTTTTCGTATCGAAGTAGGGGAAATTGAAGCTATTCTTGCAAAACATCCCTACGTGCAAGAAGTGGTAGTTTTGGCTCAAAAGGATGTCTCTGGTGAACAACGCTTGGTGGCATATTTGGTGTCATCAGAGCTTAGTATCAGTGAATTGCGTCACTTTTTGAGCGAAAAGCTACCGGACTACATGGTGCCTTCAGCTTTTGTATTCCTTGAGGCACTGCCTTTAACTCCCAACGGCAAGGTGGATCGCCTTGCATTGCCTGTTCCCGATTTTACGCGATCGCATTTGGCGAAAGCTTTCGTAGCACCTCGCTCTGAGTCAGAGAAAGTGTTAGCCGAAATTTGGGCACAAGTTCTTGGCATTGAACGGGTTGGCATTCACGATAATTTCTTTGAGTTAGGAGGACACTCGCTACTAGCAACGGAACTGCTGCTCCAAGTACATGATACTTTCGGTGTGGAACTAACTTTGCAACGCCTGTTGGAATTATCCACCGTTGATAGTTTGGCAGCTTGGATTGAACAAAATGCAGTTAAGCAGAAAATTGTCAGTACAAATGTCAGTACAATATTTGCGATCGCTTCTAATGAAAACCAGCGGTATCAACCTTTCCCACTCACTGATGTTCAACAAGCTTACTGGCTCGGTCGCAGTAAGATGTTTGAACTGGGTAACGTGGCAGCTCACTTTTATTTAGAGACGGAAAGCGTTGATTTAGACTTGGAACGGTACAACAAAGCTTGGCAGCGATTAATCGAACGTCATGAAATGCTGCGAGCGATCATCCTACCTTCTGGAGAACAGCAAATTCTGGACTCTGTACCACCTTATGAAATTCAAGTCTTGGATCTGCGTGGAGAAATTCCAGAGGTAGTCGCTTCTCAATTAGAGACTATTCGCCAAGAGATGTCGCATCAACTGTTGCCTACTGACACTTGGCCCTTGTTTGACATTCGCGCTTCTGTTTTGGACGACAGACGCATTCGACTGCACATCAGCTTTGATTTGTTAATTGGTGACTACTGGAGTTTTCAGATTCTTGGCAAGGAACTTTTTGAACTTTATCAAAATCTCGATACTTCCTTGCCTCCACTATCTGTGTCATTCCGAGATTACGTTAATACTTGTGTGGTGCTGCAAAATTCTTTGCAGTATCAACGTTCAAAAGAGTATTGGCTCAACAGATTACCATCTTTACCACCCGCACCCGAATTACCCCTACAGAAACATCCCAGTGCGATTGCTCCTCAGCGGGAGAAAAGCGCCATTACTCATCCCCGGTTTGTGCGCCAGAGTGCAAAGCTAGAACCCCTCTTTTGGCAACAACTGAAAACACGCGCTTCTCAAATAGGCTTAACTCCTTCAGGAGTGCTTTTAGCAGCCTTTGCTGAAGTTCTAACTATTTGGAGTAAAAATCCTCGATTTACAATTAATCTCACTTTATTTAATCGTCTACCGCTGCATCCCCAAATCAACGAAATTGTTGGCGACTTCACCACATTAAGCTTACTGACTGTAGACAACTCTAATCCTAATTCGTTTGAAATTCGCGCCCAACGAATACAACAGCAACTTTGGTCAGATTTAGACCATCGCTACTTTGATGGAGTTCAAGTATTGCGGGAATTAACACGCACCCAAAGATGGGAATCAAAAGCGTTAATGCCAGTTGTATTTACCAGTACACTGTCTTTACCAACAGCCAGTACAGATGTCGATCCATTGGCAAGATTTGGAGAAGTTGTTCACAGCATCACCCAGACGCCTCAAGTGTGGCTAGACCATCAAGTTTATGAGGAAGCTGGAACTTTGATGTTTAATTGGGATGCTGTTGAAGAACTCTTCCCCCCAGGTCTTCTCGACGATATGTTTGCGGCTTATTGTAATCTTTTGCAGCGTTTAGCAACTAACAAGTCAGCGTGGGTAGAAACCAGAAGGCAACTGTTACCAAATGCCCAAATTGAGCTTTTTGAAGCTATTAACACTACAACAGCACCACTGTCAACTCAACTGCTACACACTTTATTTGAGGCACAGGTAAAACAGCGTCCGCATCATTTGGCTATTGTCGCACCCGAGGGCAGTTTCACCTATCAAGAGTTATTTGAATACTCGAATGCGCTAGGTTATCGTTTACGACAATTAGGCACACAACCCAATACTTTGGTAGCCATTGTCATGGAAAAAGGATGGGAGCAAGTGGTAGCTGTTTTAAGCATTTTAGCCTCTGGTGCTGCCTACGTACCCATCGACCCAGCATTACCGAATGAGCGGCTTACGCATTTACTACAACAAGCAGAAGTCAGCTTAGTTTTAACCCAATTAAAACTGAATCAAACCTTAGAGTTACCTTCTTTTGTAAAGCGAATTTGTGTAGACATCGAAGAACCACTATCTGAAAAACACCAGCCTTTGCATCCGGTACAGCAACCCGAAGATTTAGCCTATGTTATCTACACTTCTGGTTCTACCGGGATGCCTAAAGGGGTGATGATAGACCATCGCGGTGCAGTTAATACCATCTTGGATATGAATCAGCGTTTTGGTGTTAACCCGTGCGATCGCGTCTTGGCGCTTTCTTCTCTGTGCTTTGACCTGTCAGTTTACGACATTTTCGGCACTTTAGCTGCTGGGGCAACAATTGTCATTCCAAAAACAGAGGCTTCTAAAGATCCCTCAATCTGGTGGAATTTGATTGAAAAACAGCGGGTGACAATTTGGAATTCAGTACCCGCCTTAATGCAGATGTTGGTGGAATATGCTTCAGGACGTATCTCAGTTTTGGATTGTTTGCGCTTAGTTCTGTTAAGTGGAGATTGGGTACCATTGACTTTACCCGATCAAATTAAAACCGTAGCTAAAAACGTCCAAGTTATCAGTTTAGGAGGCGCTACCGAAGCATCAATTTGGTCGATTCTCTACCCCATAGAAAGTGTAGACCCGTCTTGGAAAAGTATTCCCTACGGGCGTCCGATGCTTAACCAACAATTCTATGTACTTAACGAATCTTTGGAACCGTGTCCTGTATGGGTGCCGGGACAGTTATACATTGGTGGAATTGGTTTAGCTAAAGGTTATTGGCGGGATGAAGAAAAGACTGCTGCTAGCTTCATCACTCATCCGGTAACTAAAGCAAAACTTTACCGCACTGGCGACCTCGGTTACTACTTACCAGATGGCAACATTTCGTTCATTGGGCGAGAAGATTACCAGGTCAAAATTGGTGGATATCGCATCGAATTAAAAGAAATTGAAGCTGCTTTAATGGAACATCCGGCAGTACATCAAGCTGTCGTCGCGGCAGTTGGTGAACAGCAAAACAATAAGCAGCTAGTAGCTTATGTACTTCCAGAACGAGAACAAGGATTCACCCTTTTTGAAGTGGAAGGTACAAATTTTTCAGAGATTCAACAAGTTTGGAAATCTCTGGTGAATTCAGCTTCTCAACAAGCTGAAAAAGAACCAGAAGGAGTCAATATTCAAACTCTATCAGCTTTCTTGCAAGCTATAGAGCATTTGAGTACTACCTATATACGTTCTACCTTAACCAGTTTGGGTGTTTATATCCACCCCCAAGAAAAGCATTCTCTAGATAGTTTAATGAATCGATGTCAGATTCAGCCTTACTATCGAAAACTATTAGGGCAGTGGTTAAGCGTCCTGGAAAAAGAAAAGCTATTGCAGCGAGAAGGACAAGATACTTTTGTCAACCATATTCCCTTACAAACCGATTCTCTAAATACTATTTGGAACGAGGTTAAGCAATATGCCAACTCGATTCCTCAAGGGCAGAATTTTCTGAATTATATTGAGCGTCATCTCAATAATCATTCGGCACTGCTAAAAGGACAAATAGACCCGCTGGATTTATTATTTCCTGACGGTTCTTTAGACACGGTAGAAAGTCTATATCAATCCTTTCCTACTGCTGCCTATTTCAACAGTCTTGCTAGGGAAGTCGTGAGGTCTTTGGTAAAAACATTGCCTCCGGGAAAACCACTCAGAATTCTGGAAATTGGGGCAGGCATAGGTGGCACAACTGCATCGCTGCTGCCAGTGTTGCCACGCGAGCGCACACTTTACACTTACACTGATGTTTCTGCATTTTTCAGTAATTTGGCTAAGAAAAAATTCAGAGAATATTCCTTTGTTGAATACAAGCGACTGGATATCGACCAAAACCCGCAGGAGCAAGGCTATCAATTGCAAAGTTTTGATTTGATTGTAGCCGCCAATGTTTTGCACGTCGCCCGCAACTTAGGAACAACTTTGTCCTATATCCGCTCTCTTTTAGCTCCCCAAGGTTTACTTTTATTAGTTGAGTTAACAGAGTATAGCCGTTCAGCCATGACGACTATGGGATTTGTCAAAGGCTTCAGCAATTATGAAGATGAAAGAACGCAAGAAAACTTACCTACTTTATCAGTAAAGCAATGGCAAAGCATTTTACAATTGAATGCGTTTGAAGACTTTGTTGCCTTCCCACAATCCGGTTCCCTTAATGATTTGTTTGGGCAACATTTAATAATTGCTCGACAACCTTTTTCTGAAAAGCGCTTGAAGCAAGATGAATTGCGGAATTTTCTTCAGAAAAAGCTACCTGAGTATATGGTTCCTTCTGCCTATATATCCCTTAATACTTTGCCGCTAAATTCTAACGGAAAGGTAGATAGGCAAGCTCTTACCAAACTGAGTCCAATCAAACTAAATCCAAACAAAGCTTTTGTAGCTCCTCGAAATACACTAGAGCAAATAATTGCTGGCATTTGGACTCAAATACTTAACTTACAAAGTGCTGTGGATATTCACCATAACTTCTTCGAGTTGGGCGGAAATTCTTTAAAGGCAATTCAAATTTATAACAAGCTGCAAGAAAAACTGGAAACGGAATTTCCAGTAGTCACAATGTTTGAACATCCAACAGTTAGCGCTTTAGCACAAGCTTTAAGTCGAAAAGAAACGAGAAATACTGTTTTCAAAGAAGGTTACGACCGAGGGCAGAAGCGAAAAGAAGCGGCTTTACAAAAACAACGAAGTAGCAAGAATAAGTTGAGTAGCATTTAGCTCCTGAAAAAGAATACAACAATCCTAACTACTCCCTTCCCATTATAAGATTACCTATCTTTTTCTTTCTTGGCGCTCTTGGCGTCTTGGCGGTTAATTCATTTCAAACCCTTCATAAATCAAATCGAACCACCGTATTCCTTCGCTCAAATCGTATAGATTTTTCAAGAAATCGGAGAAAAGCCGTGATAAATCAAGAAGAAATAGATTTGACCGGAATAGCCATTATTGGCATGGCAGGTCGTTTTCCCAAAGCCAAAAATATTGAAACATTTTGGCATAACCTAAAAAACGGCATACAATCAATTTCAGTCTTTTCTTCTGAGGAGATGGAGGAAAATATAGACCCCGCCATTGTAAAAAATCCTCAGTTTGTCAAAGCAGGATACATCTTAGAAGATGTAGATCTATTCGATGCTCAATTCTTTAGGATAACTCCCAAAGAAGCTGAAATTATAGATCCCCAACAGCGGATCTTTTTGGAGTGCGCTTGGGAGGCTTTGGAAAATGCTGGCTATACTCCTGAAAATTATCAAGGGGCAATTGGTGTTTACGCTGGTTCAGGGATTAACACTTATTCATTACTCAACTTGGCATCACAATGGAAACTGGGAAAGCCTTCAGAATTTGTTGAAGTTTTGATTGGTAACGATAAAGATTATCTAGCTACCCGCGTTTCTTACAAATTAAACCTTAACGGTCCTAGTATTTGCGTTCAAACTGCCTGTTCTACTTCATTAGTTGCTGTAAACTTGGCTTGTCAAAGCTTACTCGATTATCAATGCGATATGGCTTTGGCTGGTGGAGTTTCAATTAAAGTTCCGCAAAAACTCGGTTATCTTTATCAAGAAGGAGGAGCTGTTTCCCCAGACGGACATTGCCGCGCATTTGATGCTCAAGCACAAGGAACTGTTGGCGGTAATGGATTAGGAATTGTTGTTTTGAAGCGATTGCAAGATGCTCTTGCAGATGGCGATCGCATTCATGCGGTCATCAAAGGTTCTGCCATCAATAATGACGGATCTGCCAAAGTTGGTTACACAGCACCCAGCGTTGACGGACAGGCAAAAGCGATCGCAGAAGCTTTGTCTGTGGCAGGAGTGGAACCCGAAACTATTAGCTATATCGAAGCTCACGGAACCGGAACTCCCTTAGGCGATCCAATTGAAATTGCTGCTCTTTCCAAAATTTTTCCCACCAATCCTAATAAAAAACCCTACTGTGCTATCGGTTCTGTCAAAACTAATATCGGGCATTTAGATGCAGCTGCTGGTATCGCTGGTTTAATTAAAACTGTTTTATCTCTCAAACATAAATTACTACCGCCCACCCTGCATTTTGAGAAGCCAAATCCTCAAATAGATTTCGCTAACAGCCCATTTTACGTCAACACTTCTTTATCTGAATGGAAAGCAAACGGCACTCCCCGTCGTGCAGGTATTAGTTCCTTTGGCTTCGGGGGAACTAACACTCATATAGTTTTGGAGGAAGCGCCTCTTGAACATAATTCTAGCGGTGCAGAGGTGCAGGGCAGAAAGTATCAATTATTGTTACTTTCTGCCAAAACTCCAACAGCTTTGGATACTGCTACTGCAAATTTAGCTGCACACTTTAAACAGCATCCTGATATTAATCTTGCCGATGCAGCTTACACATTACAAGTGGGTCGCAGCGTTTTCAATTATCGCCGGATGTTGGTGTGCCAAAACGTTGAAGATGCCGTAAATGCACTCTCAAATTTGAATTTGCAGCAATCCTATCACTCGCAAAAGCCAAGCGAAAGACCAATTGTATTTATGTTTCCCGGTCAAGGAGCGCAATATGTAAATATGGCGCGGGAACTCTACGAAACTGAGCCAACTTTTCGAGAGGAAGTCGAGTGCTGCTGTCAACTGCTACAACCTCATCTAAATTTAGATTTGCGGCAAGTGCTGTATCCAGACGAGTCAAATATGGATAAGGCAACACAGCAACTAAAACAGACGGCGATTGCACAACCAGCATTATTTGTCATTGAATACGCTTTGGCTAAGTTGTGGATGTCGTGGGGAGTGCAACCTCAAGCTGCGATCGGTCACAGCATCGGAGAATATGTAGCTGCTTGCCTGGCTGGTGTATTTTGTTTAGAAGATGCCTTGGCGTTGGTGGCAGCTAGAGGAAAATTGATGCAGCAATTGCCTCCTGGCTCGATGCTTTCTGTTTCTTTATCAGCAGCAGAAGTACAACCTTTTTTAAAAGAAGGGCTTTCCTTGGCGGCAATTAACGCACCATCTCGATGTGTTGTTTCTGGTACAGTAGAAGCGATCGCCCAACTAGAGGATGAGTTGGCGGCGAAAAGTTTGGAACTAAGTCGCTTACATACCTCCCATGCTTTTCATTCTTCTGTGATGGATTCTATTTTAGATCCATTCACCGAACTGGTAAAAAAAGTTAAGCTGAACCCCCCTGAAATTCCCTTTTTGTCCAATCTTACTGGCACCTGGATATCAGCAGCAGAAGCAACAAGTCCCAGCTATTGGGCGAAACATTTGCGCCATACGGTACAGTTTTCTTCTGGAATACAGGAGTTGTTGAAATCAGAACGAATTTTATTAGAAGTTGGACCAGGTCGAACATTAAGCACTTTAGCAAAACAGCATCAAGGACAGATAACCGGACAAATTGTGCTTTCTTCGTTACGACATCCCAAAGAAGAACAGTCAGATGTAGCATTTTTATTAAATACTTTAGGCAGACTTTGGCTTGAGGGTACGCTAATAGATTTCTCGAAATTTTACGCATACGAAAAACGCCATCGCTTACCCTTACCAACTTATCCATTTGAACGTCAGCGTTATTGGATTGAACCGAAAAAGTTATCTAACGCTGAAACTAATAGCTCAGTATCATTAAGCAAAAAGCCTGACATTTCCGACTGGTTTTATATCCCATCGTGGAAACGTTCTATTGCACCTAACTTATTTCAACCAGGAGAATTAGAAAGCGTAAAACGTTGCTGGTTAATGTTTATGGATGAATGCGGTTTGGGAGAGCAAATTGCCAAACTTTTGGAACAAGAAAAGCAAACTGTTATCAAAGTGATGATTGGGGAGGAGTTTCGCAAAGTTGATGATGGTGTCTATACTATCAATCCGCGATCGCGCCAGGATTACGATCGCTTACTAAAAGAACTTTGCACATTAAGTAAAATTCCCCAAATAGTTGCACACCTGTGGAGTATTCAACCGCTTCAGCAGAAACAATCTGAAATTGAATTTTTTGAAAGCTCTCAGGAACTCGGTTTTTACAGTCTACTTTATCTTGTGCAAGCATTTAAAGATAGAAATCTTACCGATTCTTTGCAAATCAAAGTTGTGTCAGCGAATATGCAGGGAGTGACTGAAGAAGAGGTACTTTGTCCAGAAAAGGCGACTGTCTTAGGTGCGTGCAAGGTTATTCCTCAAGAATACAGCAATATAACTTGCCGCAGCATTGATATCGTACTTCCTGAAATCAAAACTTACCAGGACAATAAGCTAATAAATCAACTCATAGCCGAATTTACAGCAGCAGAGCAGTCTGACTTAGTTGTTGCTTACCGTGGAAATCATCGATGGGTGCAAACTTTTGAAGCAATACGACTGGATGATAAAGCTGGGAGCAAAATAAGGTTGCGCCAAGGTGGAGTCTATCTTATCACAGGTGGACTGGGAGGTCTTGGTTTGGTACTTGCCGAACATCTAGCAAAAACCGTGCAAGCCAAACTAATATTAGTTGGGCGATCGCCTTTTCCCAAAAAAGACGAGTGGGAAAAATGGCTGCAAACTCACGATTCTCAGGATGAAATCAGCCGCAAGATTCAGAAATTGCAAACACTTGAAAAACTGGGTGCCGAAGTTTTGGTCAAGAACGCAGATGTGGGCGATTGCAACCAAATGCAAGCAGTCATTACCCAGATATACGAACGATTTGGTCTTCTTCATGGAGTTATTCACGCCGCAGGAATTGTCAGAGAAAAGTCATTTCGCTCTATTCAAGAAACAGATAAAACTGAGTGCGAGCAGCAGTTTCAGGCTAAAGGACGCGGACTTATAGTATTAGAACAAGAATTGCAGGGAAGAAAACTTGATTTTTGTCTATTGGTATCTTCCCTATCATCTGTTTTAGGAGGATTAGGTTGTGTAGCCTACTCTGCCGCCAACATATTCGTGGATGCTTTTGCTTATAAGTGCAACCAAACCCACTCTTTTCCTTGGCTGAATGTAAATTGGGACAACTGGCAATTTAAAGAAGAAAAACCAACAACGACAGCTTTAGGAGCAAGTATGGCTGAATTAACCATGACACTTGGAGAAGGAGTAGAGGTTTTACAACGTATTTTAGCCATAAATGCGCCCACTCAAATTGTCATTTCCACAGGAGATTTAAAAGCTAGGATTGACCAATGGATTAACTTTAAACCTTTACAAAAAGTCAAAGATTCCCAAGAACTCAATTCATCGTCGAGCCATCCTAGACCGAGTTTATCAAATTCCTACGTTGCTCCGAGAAATGAGGTTGAAGAAACTGTTACTGAGATTTGGGAAAAATTGCTTGGTATCAAACAAATAGGCATATACGATAACTTTTTTGAACTAGGGGGAGACTCTTTGCTTGCCTTGCCGTTAGTTTCTAGGTTGCGTGACACCTTCCAGGTAGAACTACCTCTGCGTACTCTTTTTAAAGCAACCAATGTGGCAGATTTGTCGCACGCCATTATCACTAACGAACCAAAGCCAGGACAAATCGAAAAGATTGCTAAAGCTTTAAAAAGGCTCAAGAATATGTCTGCTCAAGACATCAGACAGACGCTTCAGGAGAAGAAAAGAGGAGCTAGAATTTCATGAATATCAAAAGCTTTGCAGACGGAACTGAACTTTCTACTGAAGAGCGCGATCTTCTGGCATATTTACTTGAAGAGGAAGGAATAGAACTTTCGCAAACGCAACCACTTCCTCCTATAGTGTCCGATCCAGAAAAACGGCACCAACCTTTTCCGCTGACTAATATTCAACAAGCTTACTGGATCGGTCGCAGTGAAGCGCTGGAATTGGGCAATGTAGCAGCTCATGCTTACTGGGAAATTGAAAGCATCAATTTAGATTTAGAAAGATATGAAAAAGCTTGGCAGCGGTTAATCGAACGTCACGAAATGCTGCGAGCGATTGTCTTACCTTCTGGAGAACAGCAAATTCTGGACTCTGTACCACCTTATCAAATTCAAGTCTTGGATCTGTGCAAAGAAAGTCCAGAGGTAGCAGCTTCCCAATTGGAAGCGACTCGCCAGGAAATGTCTCATCAAATACTGCCAACCGATCAATGGCCTTTATTTGACATTCGTGTTTCTATATTAAATGAACGGTGCATTCGGCAACATATCAGCTTCGACTTGTTAATTGGCGATGATTGGAGTCTGCAAGTTTTATTACAAGAACTTTGGGAACTCTACCAAGATGTCGATACTCCTCTAGGTGCGATCGCGGTATCGTTCCGAGATTATGTTCTCGCTTGTGTCGCGCTGCAAGGTTCTTGCGAGTATGAGCGATCGCGGGACTATTGGCTGAGGCGAATTCATACCCTACCACCCGCACCCGAATTACCTTTGGCAAAACATCCCAGCTTGCTACATTCCCCTCGGTTTGTGCGTCGGAGTGCAACGCTACAACCAGAAATCTGGCAACAACTGAAAACACGAGCAAATCAAGCAGGTTTAACGCCATCAGGAGTGCTATTAGCTGCTTTTGCCGAAGTTCTGAGTGTCTGGAGCAAATGTCCCCGATTTACCATCAACCTAACGCTATTTAATCGCCTACCCCTACATCCCCAAATCAACGAAATTGTTGGTGACTTCACCTCATTAAGCTTACTTGCCATAGACAACTCAACTTTAGATTCGTTTGAAACCCATGCTCGAAACATACAAGAGCAACTTTGGGAAGATTTAGATCATCGCTACTTTGACGGAGTGCAGGTGTTGCGAGAATTGGCTCGCATCCAAACTCAGGAGTCAAAAGCTCTGATGCCAGTCGTATTTACCAGCACCCTTACTTTAACAGAAGCCGGACAGAATACTGACCCATTCGCCCCATTTGGCTCGGTAGTTTACAGCATCACCCAGACACCTCAAGTTTTGCTAGATCATCAAGTTTATGAGGAAGAAGAAACTTTAGTTTTTAACTGGGATGCTGTCGAGGAACTTTTCCCCGGTGGGCTTCTTTCTGATATGTTTGAAGCTTATTGTGGTTTTCTGTTTCGTTTGGCTAATGATGAATCGGTTTGGTTGAAAACCAGACGGCAACTGTTACCAAATGCCCAAATTGAGCTTTTTGAAGCTATCAATAGCACCACGCTACCAGTACCAGATTTGCTGCTACACACTTTATTTGAGGCTCAGGTAAAACAGCATCCCCATCATGCCGCCATTATTGCACCAAAGCGCACCTTGACTTACCAAGAGTTGCATAGCCTTTCACAGGCATTGGGACACCGACTGCGGCACTTGGGTGCAAAGCCAAACACTCTGGTGGCTGTCGTTATGGAGAAAGGATGGGAGCAAGTCGTAGCTGTTTTGGGCATCTTAGCTGCTGGTGCTGCCTACGTACCCATCGACCCAGGATTGCCTAATCAGCGGCTTACGCATTTACTACAACAAGCACAAGTCAGCTTAGTTTTAACCCAATTAAAACTGAATCAAACCTTAGAGTTACCTTCTTTTGTAAAGCGAATTTATGTAGACATAAAAGAACTGCTATCTGAAAAACACCAGCCTTTGCATCCGGTACAGCAACCCGAAGATTTAGCCTATGTTATCTACACTTCTGGTTCTACCGGGATGCCTAAAGGAGTGATGATAGACCATCGCGGAGCAGTTAACACCATCCTCGATATCAATAAACGTTTTGATGTTAACTCATCTGACCGAGTATTCGCGCTTTCCTCCCTCAGTTTTGACTTGTCGGTCTACGACATTTTCGGTACTTTAGCTGCTGGGGCAACAATTGTCATTCCCCAAGCGAATGCGGCTAAAGACCCATCTCATTGGTTGGATGCGATCGCACACGAGCAAATTACTGTTTGGAACTCAGTACCCGCCTTAATGCAGATGTTAGTGGAATATGCCAATGTGCGACCAGAATTTTCCCTGACCTCTTTACGCCTAGTGCTTCTAAGTGGAGACTGGTTGCCATTACCTCTGACTTCTCGAATTAAAGCTATAGCTAGAAATGCTCAAGTCATCAGTCTAGGAGGTGCTACCGAAGCTTCAATCTGGTCAATTCTTTACCCGATTGAAACTATCGACCCAAGCTGGAAAAGCATCCCCTACGGTTGTCCGATGACCAACCAGCAATTTTACGTCTTGAATGAGGCACTAGAACCTTGTCCTGTATGGGTGCCGGGACAGCTATATATTGGGGGAATTGGTTTAGCAAAAGGTTACTGGCGGGATGAGCAAAAGACTGCTGCCAACTTTATCACTCATCCCGTTACTGGTAGTCGCTTGTACCGTACAGGGGACTTAGGTTGCTATTTACCAAACGGTCAAATTGAGTTTTTAGGACGGGAAGATTACCAGGTTAAAGTCGGCGGATACCGCATTGAGTTAGGAGAAATTGAGGCGGCTTTGGTGCAGCATCCGGCTGTGCATCAAGCTGTCGTTACGGCAGATCAACAGCAAAGCAATAAGCGTTTGGTGGCGTATGTAGTCCCCGTGCAAAAGCCAGCCCCTACCGTTGATGAACTGCGCCACTTCTTGAGCGAGAAACTGCCTGAGTATATGGTGCCTTTTGCGTTCATGGTGTTGGATGCCCTGCCACTGACAGCTAACGGCAAAGTGGATCGGCGGGCATTACCAGCACCTGAGCAAGTCAACAGCG
Source organism: Scytonema sp. PCC 10023 (assembly GCF_963920835.1). Lineage (NCBI taxonomy): Bacteria > Bacillati > Cyanobacteriota > Cyanophyceae > Nostocales > Scytonemataceae > Scytonema > Scytonema sp. PCC 10023. Next base: position 7,017 of record NZ_CAWUDP010000059.1, on the reverse strand, counting down.
AATTTGAGGTAGGAATTCCTACTCTCACGTCAGCGCGTAGCCGTACTGAATATGTGCCACCTCGCACTCCCATAGAGAAGATACTAACGGAAATTTGGGCTGAGGTACTTGCTGTCAAACCTGTAGGCATTAACGACAACTTCTTTGCCTTGGGTGGAGATTCGATTCTCATTATGCAGACGATCGCTCGTGCCAAGCAAGCAGGTATTCAACTAACACCCAGACAGATGTTTGGGTATCCAACTATTGTTGAAGTAGCAGCAGTAGCTAGCACGGCGACGGCAGTCTGCACCGAACAGGAACCTGTAACGGGTTTGGTTCCCCTCACCCCCATCCAGCACTTTTTATTCGAGCAGGATCTGCCAAACTCTTATCCCTGGAACTTGACGTGGCTGCTGGAGGTGCGGCAAAAAGTAGATGTCTGTGTGCTGGAAGCAGCTTTCCAACATTTACTGCTGTATCACGATGCACTCCGCCTGCGCTTTGAACGAAATGTTTCTGGCTGGGAGCAGTATAACGCCAGTCCTGGGGCGGCGCTCGCTTTTGAGCGAATTAATTTATCGCACGTACCAACGAGCGATCGCCAACAAGCGATCAATGCAACGGCAGCAGAGTTACTGGCTAACTTCAATTTGTCCCAAGAACCACTGATAGGGGTTGTTCTCTTTGAACTTGGTTCCCAAAAGTCAGACCTCCTATTAATAGTTGCCCATCACCTAGTAATTGACGCGGTTTCGATGCGGTTTTTGGTAGAGGATCTCCAAACACTCTATCAGCAGCTCAATAGCGGTCAAGCTATTCAACTTCCCCCCAAGAGTACTTCTTACCAGCAATGGTCTCAACAACTGATCAAATATGCACAGTCGGATAACATTCAGCAAGAGTTGTCTTACTGGCTGGAAACCCTACCCAAACAAGCAAACCCTCTGCCAGTGGACTATCCTGAAGGCATTAATACTGAATGTTCTAGCCGCACTGTTTCCAGGTTTCTCAATGAAAAAGAAACTCATGTGCTGCTGCGGGAGTTTCCTATTTATGGCACTCAAGCTCAAGAGGTGTTGTTGACTAGCTTACTATGTGCCATGTCCCAGTGGACAGGCAAAAGTTCTCTGTTGCTTAACTTCTTGGGTCATGGACGCGAGGAAATCTTAGAAGATATGGATGTATCTCGCACTGTGGGATGGTTTACCAGCATTTACCCTGTGTTTTTAGATATGGGCAATGGAGATACTTTGGAGGATGTGTTGCGATCGGTCAAACAGCAAATTCAGCGCATTCCCAACCGAGGCATCGGCTACGGTATTCTTCGCTATCTTACACCAAATACTCAAGTTGCCGAAAAATTAAGGTCTTTACCTCAAGCTGAAGTTGCCTTCAACTACTTTGGTCAAGTAGATTTTTCTCAAGCTTCTTTATTCCAATTTGCCCCAGAATCTCCCGGAACAATTAGGCAAAAACAAGGAAATCGACCGCATTTACTAGATGTCATCGGGGTAATATCTGAGAACAGCCTGGAGGTAGATTTTATCTATAGTGAAAATGTTTATCGACAGTCCACAATTGAGAGTCTAGCCGAATCTTTGATGGAGACAGTGCGATCGCTCATTTCATTAATCGTTCAGTTGTAGTCTTCCAAAAGCGGGATTGTAATTTATTAGCAATAATACAGCAATTCTATTAAAACAGTGACCAGTACCAGCCGCAGTGACCAGGTAACACGCTCTTGATTTAGACCCCAAGTGAAACGTACCCGGAGCGTGATGGGGGTCTCCTTCCTCCCGCTAAAAATGGTAACTGCTCACTGCTCACTGCAAAAGATGAACCAGTAACAAGAGAGAAATTTGATGAGGAAAGCAAAGCTACTAACTGGCATGAAAGGATTTACAGTCATCTGGTTTGGTCAGGTGATTTCACAGTTGGGTACTGCTATGACCCGCTTTACTCTTACTATATGGACATACACAATAACCGAACAAGCCACAGCTACAGCTTTGGTATTCTTCTGTTCCTTTATGCCATCTATACTACTCAGCCCTATTGCTGGTGCGCTGGTAGATCGCTGGAATCGAAAACTGATTTTATTTATCAGCGACTTGGGCGCAGGTTTGGTAACAATTGGCTTATTAGTACTTTATGCCACTAACAATTTGGAAGTAAAACATCTGTATCTCACGACAGCTATTGCCTCAATATTTGAATCTTTTCAATTTCCAGCTTATTACGCTTCCATATCCATGATGCTGTCAAAAGCTCAATACACTCAAGCTAGCGGTATGCTCTCACTTTTGGAATCTATTTCGGGTGTTACCGCTCCAGTATTGGCAGGCTTTTTGTTTGCGCTTATTGGCATAAAAGGTATTATGACCATTGATATATTAACTTTTCTAGTAGCAATAAGTGCATTGCTTTTCATACATATTCCCCAGCCAGAAAAAACAGCCGTTGAAAAAGTTAGTAGCGTTAGTTTATGGCAAGATTCTATTTACGGATTCCGCTACATTTCTAAGCGTCCCAGCCTTAGCGGACTTGTACTTATTTTCTTCACTATCAACATCACTTTCGGCTTCTACATGGCTTTGTTTGCACCCATGATTTTGGCTCGCTCGAATAACAATCAGGTCATATTTGGAATTGTAAGTTCAGCTTTTGGTATTGGAGGAATAGCTGGCGGTGTGTTGATGAGCTGTTGGGGTGGTCCGACGCGCAAAATACACGGGGTTTTGCTTGGCGTAGCATTTACTAGCCTACTGGGTACAACGCTGATGGGACTGGGACAGAACCTTCCTGTTTGGGCTACAGCCGCCTTTTTTACTAAATTCTTTCCCCCGATTGCATATGGCTGTAATCAAGCTATCTGGCAAGCCAAAGTACCACCCGATTTGCAAGGGCGTGTTTTTGGCGTGCAACGCCAGATAGGAGAAATTACTATGCCTTTAGCCATAATTATTGCAGGACCGCTAGCTGACTACGTTTTTGAGCCAGCAATGCAACCAGGAGGTAGCATTGTACCTATGTTCGGCGGAATCATTGGTATTGGTCCTGGTGCTGGAATGGGTCTAGTCCTTTTTATTCTAGGTTTATTAGGTATATTAATTGGCTTAGGTGGGTATCTCTTCAAAATCATCAAAAATGCAGAGGATATATTGCCCGATAGCAATACCATTTAAACATCACCGTTATTTGTCCAGTAGTATCAAGATGCTGTTGGGCAATATGAGCCTGTCAATCCATCAGTTCCACGTAGGTTGGGGCTTTAAGCGTTCCCACCATTAAAGCTCCCGTCAAATTGCACTCCTGGTTCCCAAACCCCCAAGATATTAATGCGTCTGCCCCGTCGAGGGCGTTGACGAATGGATTTTTGCACCCCTCTGAGAGCATAACTGTATTCTGCAGAACGCACACAGGTACAACCAGACTCATCTAAATACTGAGCGCCGGATCAGTCCTTGCTGTACCCCAAGCTTGAGCGTTTCCCAATCTTTGCACGAATCGGCTACCCAAGCAAGCGAGCGAGTCAGAGCAGGGCGATAGCGGATGCGCTTCCAAGAGTAGCCCCCTTTTTGACTCAATACTTCAACTAATGGCAGCCGAAGCCGACTGTTCTTCCGTTTTTATCAATTCTGTCAATATTTTGTAACTGATAGGCTGCGGGATAGCTATGTTTATTCGGTTATCCTGAAAGTTAGATTCGTAATAACCGAACCTGCGGGGATAGTTCGTGTCTGAGTCGGTCAAGAAAACAGAGTTAACTCTCATCGACATTTAATGAAGGGCTGTGGCATTGGGACAGAAAATCTTGAGCGATTGCCTACGGCACCAGCAGTTCTGAGCGGTATAAATTGTTCACCGAATGCGAGAACCCCTACAAATTACATATTTTGCCTATGACAGTCAAAAACTTCTAGTTGACCGACTCTCCAGACGGAAGGTTTACTGTAGTGTAGCCCACCATAGAGATTGAGTAGCAATTGAGTAGCAGAAATGGGGGCTTTGAGGTGCGATCGCGCTAACCAGAGATGCGATCGCTGACCTGTACCACTGCGGCAAAGATAGGCTTTAAAGGGCGGCTCTCGTCAGAGTTTAAATAATAACAAGCATAAGTTGACCATAGAGAATTACAAGCATAAAGTGACCATTTTGGACAACTTATGCTTGTTGTCCTAAATTGTCCTATTTTCAAGCATAGCTTTGCCGCAACGGCAAATTCAAACTTTAAATTACAGTAATGCGTGTTCTGCGGAAGTCCAGAGGTTAACCATAATATTTTGTGATGATTTTTGAAATCTCTCGCAAAGACGCAAAAACTATTTTAGCGTCAAGCGCCTCTTTGCGCGAAATTATCTTATTGCCACACCGATAATTTGAGGGCTAACAATCGGCACTGGTACTTTAAAATGCTCGTAATTCACACTCTTGAACCCAGCATTTTCTAACGCAATCCAAGTTTCCCGATCTGGATGACAACCATCAGCAAGCACTTTCCAAATTGGGCGAATTGTACTTTGTACCTGTCGCAATAAAGTTCCCTGCGGTGCAGCAACGTGTTCAATAAATAAAAAGCTTCCACCAGGTTTGAGAACTCGTAAAACTTCTTGTAATGTAGCAGCTAAATTCGGCACGGAACACAAAACTAAAGTACTAACCACGGCATCCATGCTGTTATCTTCAGCGTCTATTTGTTCAGCTGTGCTAGTGCGGAGGTCGATGTTGTTGAAACCCAGCTTTTGGGCTTCTTTTTTGAGATAGGAATGCATGAATGGGTTTGGCTCAATTCCTATCAAGTTGATGTCTTTAGGATAGTAGGGTAGGTTAGGACCAGTTCCTGGACCAATTTCTAAAACATTACCATGTAGGTTGGCGAAGAGAGAACGTTTGCGATCGCTAATAAATTTATCGTATACGTCGTCACCTTGAGCCATCAACCAGGCAAATAGACGCTTACCACAGTTGGCGCAAACACAAGGCTGGTTTACGGTCATTTTCCACGTTCCCTAATTTTTCAGTTGCTCTCACACTAAAGTTAGCAATGAAGTCAGCCAGTTGACTCACCTGATTGGGTGATTTTGATTAACAAACCGCAGAGGATACAGAGTAAGAGAAAAAGAGATAATTGCTTTTTAAGTTTGATTTTTTGAGGATTTGTTAATTTTAGTTTTTTCTGCCAAAAATGTAAATAATACTATACCGCAAAAATCAGCTGCTGAGTCAAGTTTATCAAAACCCGCACGCCATATAAATATCTCGATGAACTCGTCTATAAAACTAAACAATAGAACTATAATTGGTGCTATTGGCAGAAAAAATTGAAAAATTTTAATTTTATATTTTTTAATTGATAAATGACCTATGTAAGCAATAAATCCTATGAACAGAAAATGGAAAATTGTATCTATAGGCTGAATTTTTGTGATTTTAGACGGAATAATTTTCAGATAGACGGCAAGAGATATAGCAGCTAGAATTCCCAAGTAGAACCAAAGTGCAAAAAACCAAGAGCGATGAGATGGCATGACAATTATTCTAAAATTCCTATAACTCATTCAAGATAAAAAAGAGCGTTCCGCAAAGGGAACGCTCTTATTCGGAAAAATTTATACTAATTTCATAAATTGGGGTACGCAATACCCGCCATCGTGAAACTATCATGCATGAAGGTTGGCTTGTTCTTGCAACCACGGCTCAACAGGTTGTCCATCTTTGCGACGCAACTCAATTTCAACAACCATAACTGATTTTGAACCGGGAGGTGCAGGTTTTTGATGGAAAAGAATGTCGTAATCTGCGGGATTTTGATTGCGTTCTTTCAACCAATCCTGCACTTTGATTGTGGCGAAAAATGATTGCCCTTGCTCAAACATTTGGGTAATCTGCATTTGAAGTGAGAAGGGATTTAAACGACCCATTGTATACCGCCTTTGTTAAGTAATTTCAAGTTAGGGCTTCACCTTACTTTATGTTATCTCTGCTGCTAGCTTTAACAGATGTATCCATTTAGATGTAAAAATATAATTGAAGTCTGTAAAATTAGTACATATTTACTAAATATTATCTTGCTCGTTTGCTAAAGAGTAAGAAACTGCTAACCAAAAGTGCGATTGGCTTTGCCACTGCCCCGAATCGCAATCGCCTCCGCCTGACACAGAGTGCGATCGCACCTTGCAGTGGCGTTGAAGCAATGAGCGTATTCACGCTTGTTATCTGTAAACTTTTCTTCTACTGTGGAGGTTCGGTAAACCTCATAACGTATAGTTGATGAGTGGCACTCAAAGTTAATCTGCACTCAAGGAAAAGCATAAAAGCTTTCTAAGTACGGTAACCTGCAATGCTAAATCTATTCGGTGACCGTTAAAATCGAAGCAAGAAAGCGAATTGAGGAGCCACCACCAAGATGCAAGTTACATACGATTCTGATAAGCGCAAATTGCTATCATCTCTGTGTCATGGGGCGATTTTCTTTAGTACAGCATTGTTGTCGATTGGGGTTCCAATTGTAATTAACTTAGTTTCCGATGACCCAGTTGTTAAAAGCAACGCCAAAGAATCAATTAATTTTCACTTCAATGTTTGGTTCTGGGCAATCTTAATTGGAGTTCCAATTGGGATTTTATCTTTTCTCACCTTTGGTCTTGGCGGAATTTTGTTCTTCCCCGTTGTTGCTTTTGGCTTTGCACTGCACTGGGGACTGACAATTTGGGCGCTGTTGCACTGTTTCACCAAGCCTGATGAACCGTTCCGTTATCCATTTATTTTTCGAGTTTTCTAATCATACCTACTCAAAATAAAATTAGTTTTTGGAAAAGGGATTGAGACAAGAGTCCCTTTTTTATTTTATCTTCACTGAGAAACCAGAAGAAAATATGTGTATTTAGGAGAATTTTCATCTGCCCTCAAATGCATTAACAGTTACCAGTTACCAGTTATCAGTTATCAGTGAGCCAGCGCTGCAGGAGGGTCTCCCGACCTAGGCGACTGGCGAACCCGAAGGGTTATCAGTTTCATCGTTGGGGGAAACACCAC